>JBOGYU010000010.1:0-27579 GCA_050696935.1 Solirubrobacteraceae bacterium
GTGGTGGCCGGGTTGCCCCGCCGGCGGCGGCGCTGAGTCGCCGGCGGTAGCGCTGACTCGTCGTCGGCGCGGCGGTCACTCGTCTGCGGCGCGGCGCTGACTCGTCTGCGGCGCGGCGCTGACTCGTCGGCGGCGCGGCGCTGACTCGTCGGCGCTCAGCGGGGCCGGCGACTCAGACGGCCGCGGCCGCGTACAGCGGATAGCGATCGACGATCGCCGTGACGCGCTCGCCCAGCTCCGCCTGCACGTCCTCGAACTCCGGCTGCAGCGCCCGGGTCATGATCCGCCCGATCTCCGTGTAGTCCTCCCCCTGCACGCCGCGGGTGGCCAGGGCCGACGTGCCGACCCGCAGTCCGGACGAGACCGCCGGGGGCCGGGGGTCGAAGGGCACCGCGTTGCGGTTGACGGTGATCCCGATCTCGTGGAGGCGGTCCTCGGCCTGCCGGCCGTCGAGCTCGGACTCGCGGAGGTCCACCAACACGAGGTGCACGTCGGTCCCGCGCGTGAGCACGGACACGCCGTGGCCGGCGCCGAGCAGCTCCTCGGCGACCGCCTTGGCGCCCGCGACGGTGCGGCGCTGGCGCTCGCGGAAGAGCTCGGACTGCGCGATCTTGAACGCCACCGCCTTGCCCGCGATCACGTGCTCGAGCGGGCCGCCCTGCTGCCCCGGGAACACCGCCGAGTTGATCTTCTTGGCGAACTCCTCGCGACAGAGGATCGCGCCGCCGCGGGCGCCGCCGAGCGTCTTGTGCACGGTCGTGGTGACGACGTCCGCGACCGGGACGGGGTTCGGGTGCAGGCCGGCGGCGACGAGGCCGGCGAAGTGCGCCATGTCGACCATCAGCAGCGCCCCGACGTCGTCGGCGATGGCGCGGAAGCGCTCGAAGTCCAGGAACCGCGGGTAGGCCGACCAGCCGGCGAGGATGAGCTTCGGCCGCCGCTCGTGCGCGATCCGCTCGACCTCGTCCATGTCGATCAGGCTCGTCTCCCGGTCGACCTCGTACGGCGCGATGTCGTAGAGCTTGCCGGAGACGTTGATCTTCATCCCGTGCGTGAGGTGGCCGCCGTGCGGGAGCGCGAGGCCCAGGATCGTGTCCCCGGGGTCGAGCAGCGCGTGGTAGACGGCGGCGTTGGCCTGTGCGCCCGCGTGCGGCTGCACGTTGGCGTGCTCGGCGCCGAACAGCGCCTTCGCGCGGTCGATCGCCAGCTGCTCGATCACGTCGACGTGCTCGCAGCCGCCGTAATAGCGCTTGCCGGGATATCCCTCGGCGTACTTGTTCGTGAGCACGGAGCCCTGGCACTCCAGGATCGCCTGGGGCACGAAGTTCTCGGAGGCGATCATCTCCAGCGTGCGGCGCTGGCGGCCGAGCTCGGCCTCGATCGCGTCCGCGACCTCCGGGTCGACGTCGGCGAGCGGGCGATCGAAGTAGTCAGGGTGCAGGTCGGTCATCTCGCCAAGGAACGTATCACCGCCTCCGGCACCGCTCCCGCGCGCACGATCACCGGCTCGCCCCCCGCCTCATAGCCGCGCAGGTCGACGACGGTCGACGGCTTCCCGGGCGTCTCGCCGCCGTCGAGCACCAGGTCGGCGCCCGCGCGGATCGACTCGGGGACCTCGTGCAGGCGCCGCGCTTCGGGGCCGCCGGCGAGGTTGGCGGAGCTCTGCAGAACGGGCGTGCTGACGCCCGCGAGCGCCGGCAGGTCAGGCACCCGCAGGCCGAGCGTCTCGCCGGCGAGCGGGAACCGCCGCTCTGGATTGGGGAGCAGGAGCGTCACTGCGCCCGGCAGCAGCCGCTCGAGCAGCCCGCGGGTGCGTGGGCCGAGCCATGGCAGCACGGGGACGGAGAAGAACATCACCGCGGCCGGCTTGTCCGGCGGCCGGCCCTTGAGTGCGTAGAGGCGGCTGACGGCGTCGGCGTCCTCGGGGTCGCAGGCGAGCCCGTACACCGTGTCTGCCGCGAAGACGGCCACGCCGCCCGCCCGGATGCACGCCTCGAACGCCCCGGCAGCGGTCTGACCCCTTGAGCGGCCGCGACTCATGGGGTGAGACCCCTTGAGCGGCCGCGACTCATGGGGTCAGACCCCTTGAGTGGGGTCGACTGAGATCTTGGCGCGGCGGGCGACGACGACCCGGTCGATGCCGGCGAGGTCGGGGACTCGTTCCGTGGTCTCGAAGTCCGCGGCCAGGAGGAGGGCCTCGACGGCGGCGGCCTGGCCGGCGCCGACCTCGAAGGCGGCGAACGTCGCGCCCGCGGCGGCGGTGGCGGGCGCGAGGCGGCGGAAGGCGTCGAGCCCGTCGGGGCCGCCGTAGAGGGCCTCGCGGGGCTCGTACCCGACCTCCGGCGGGAGCGTCTCGCCGAGCCGCACGTAGGGCGGGTTGGAGACGACGGCGTCGACCGGGCCGGTGACCGGATCGAGCAGGTCGCCCTCGACGAGCTCGACTGCAAGGCCCAGCCGGGCCGCGTTCGCCCGCGCGACCGCCAGCGCCCCCGCACTCGACTCCGTCCCCACCACCCGCAGGTCCGGCCGCTCGTCGGCCAGAGCCAGCGCGATCGCTCCCGAGCCGGTGCCGACATCCACGACCCGCGCACCCGCCGGCAGGCCCAGCGTCGCCTCCACCACGTGCTCCGTCTCGGGCCGCGGCACGAGCACCCGCGGGTCGACCGCCAGCTCGAGCCGCCGGAAGCCCTTGCGCCCGAGGATGTACGCCACCGGCTCGCGCTGGACGCGCCGGCGCGCCGCATCGGAGAACGCGCGCGCCTCGGAAGGCTCCATCCCCCGCCCCGGATCGGCGATCAGCGCCCCCCGATCGACGCCCATCGCCGCCGCCAGCAGCACCTCGGCGTCCAGCCGCGGCGTGTCGCAGCCGGCCGCCGTCAGGGCGATCAGCGCCGAGTCGAGCGCGTCACGGACCGTGGTGCGCGCGAGCGGGGTGCGGGGCACGTGTCCCAGCCTAGTCGCGGCCCGGCCCCGTCTGTCGCCGTGGGACGCTCGTCAGCCCGTCCCGATCTCCACGTAGTCGACGTGGCCGTCTCCGTCGAAGTGCACCGCGAGCAGGTCGTTGTCCAGGCCGCTGGGCTCGGGCTGAGGACCGGGGTCCCACTCCCACCAGTCGTCCCCCCCTTGAAATCGGGCGGACCGAGCGCTGCCCCTGACGGCCCGTCGCCACCACGGCGTCCGGCGCCCGCCACGCGCGCTCGTCGACCCGGAAGCGCTTGCACGGCTCGAAGACCTCCACTCCGCAGCCGGAGAGCACGCCGCCACCATCGCGGTGGCGGCCAGCGCCACCGCGACGGCGGCTACAGCCTCCCGGGAGCCCCCTGCTCCCCGCATGCCGGAAGAGTGCCCGGCCGGGTGCGGAATGAAACGAGCGTCAGCCGGCGGCCTGGAGCGCGAGCCGCTTGCGCTTCTCGGCGTCCTGGAGCGCCGCGGAGATGTCGTCGAGCTCGCCCGCCAGCACCTGCTCGAGGTTGTGGACCGTCAGCCCCTCGACGCGGTGGTCCGTGACCCGGCGCTGCGGGAAGTTGTAGGTGCGGATCTTCTCGGCCCGCTCGCCGGTGCCGACCTGCGCGCGCCGGTCGGCGGCCAGCTCCGCCTGCTGCTCGGCGGCCTTCAGCTCGTAGAGGCGGGCGCGCAGCACCTTCATCGCGCGCTCGCGGTTCTGCAGCTGGGACTTCTCGTCCTGCATCGAGACCACCAGGCCGGTCGGCTTGTGGGTAATGCGCACCGCCGAGTCGGTCGTGTTGACCGACTGCCCGCCGGGCCCGGAGGAGCGGTAGACGTCGATCTCGAGGTCGTTCTGGTCCACCTCGACCTCGACCTCCTCGGCCTCCGGGAGCACGGCCACGGTGGCCGTGGAGGTGTGGATGCGCCCCTGCGACTCGGTCGCCGGCACGCGCTGGACGCGGTGCGTGCCGCCCTCGTACTTGAAGCGCGAGAACGCCCCGTCGCCGCGGATCTCGAACGTGTACGAGCCGTCGGCGGCGTCCATGGTCTCGGCCTGGAAGCCGAGCCGCTCGGCGTATCGCGTGAGCATCCGGTACAGGTCGCCGGCCCACAGGCCCGCCTCATCGCCGCCGGTGCCGGCGCGGACCTCGACGATCACGTCCTTCGCGTCGTTCGGGTCGGGCTCGACCATCGCGAGCCGGATCTGCTCCTCGAGCGCCTCGATCCGCTCCCGCGCCGCCCGCAGCTCCTCGCGCATCTCCTCGTCCTCGGCCTCGTCCAGCAGCTCCTGGGCACCCTCGGCGTCGGACATGGCAAGCCGCCACTCCTCGGCGAGCCGGGCCGCCGGCGCGAGGTGGTTGAACCGCCGGCCCGCCTCCGCGTACCGCTGGCGGTCCGCGATCACCGACGGGTCGGCCATCTCGGCCTGCGCCTCGGCGTACCGCGCCTCGATCTGCTCCACCAGCGACTCGATCACGAGACGAGGTTAGCCCTTGCCGCCATCCAGGCGGCGCCCTTGATCACGACGGTCGCATCCGTGGCGACCGTAACCGGGCCTTCGGCCCTATGCGTGCACTTCCATCCCGACGCGGTCGGCATCCGACGCCGCCCGGGGATCCTCGACCGCCAGCACCGCCTCCATGGCGGCGATCGCGACCGCGAGCTGGGCATGGTCGGGCTCGCGCGTGGTGAGCTTCTGGAGCTGCATGCCCGGCCACATCAGGCGCCGCACCCAGCCCTTGCGACGATTGCGGCCCGCCCACTTGATGACCTCGAACGACAGGCCGGCGATCAGCGGGACGCCGAGGATCCGGGAGCCGATCAGCCAGTACCACTCCGGCAGCCCGAGCGGGGCGAACACGAAGATGGCCACGATCATCACGATCAGCAGGAAGCTCGTGCCGCAGCGCGGGTGCAGCCGGGAGAAGCGCTGCGCGTTCTCCGGCGTGAGCTCCATGCCGGCCTCGAAGCAGGAGATCGTCTTGTGCTCGGCGCCGTGGTACTCGAACACCCGCCGCAGGTCGGGCAGGCGCGAGATGACCCAGATGTAGGCCAGGAAGATCGCGGTCCGCACGATCCCCTCGACCAGCCAGAACACGAAGGCGGAGCCGAGCTGGTCCTTGAACAGGCTCGTGAGGCCGACCGGGACGACGAAGAAGAGGCCGACCGCGAACAGCAGCGCCACGACGATCGTGCCAACCCACATCGGGCCGGAGATCGGCTCCTCGTCCTCGGGCAGCTGCGCGTTGGCCGACAGGCCGAGCGCCTTGAAGCCGATGTTCAGCGACTCGACAAGCGCGACCACGCCGCGAATCACCGGCAGCCGCAGCAGCCGGTGGCGGCGAGTCCAGGAGACCAGCGGGAACGACTGCACGTCGACCTCGCCGGAGTCCTCCTTGCGCACCGCGACCGCCCACGTGGAGACGCCGCGCATCATCACGCCCTCCAGTACCGCCTGCCCGCCCACGGGGGCGTCGCGCTGGGCCGTCAGCTCGTCGGTCACGTGTAGTGGATCGGCAGCGGGGCCCGCCGGCTGAAAGTCACTCGCCGCGGCGGCGCCTGGCGGCGCGGCGCTGGAACCGCTCCACGCGCCCGCCGGTGTCGACCAGCTTCTGCTTGCCCGTGTAGAACGGGTGGCAGTTGGAGCAGATCTCCACGTGCAGGTCGCCCTTCGTCGAGCGCGTCTTGAACTGGTTCCCGCAGGTGCAGGTGACGGTGGCCTCGACGTACTCGGGGTGGATGTCGGTCTTCATGGTTCCAAGCAGTGTAGATGGGTCTAGGATGCCGGCGACAGGGCAGGTGGGAGACGGGAGGAACCATGCGTGCTCGTATCGCGTTCGCGATCATCGTCGTGCTGACGCTCGGTGCGGTGGTGGTGGTCACCGGCGGCGACGGCGGAGGGGCGCCGTCGGCGCTCCGCGAGCAGGAGGAAGAGGAGGGGCTCGGCCCGGCCGAGCCCGACGACTACTTCCTGTTCCAGCGCTCCAGCGGCGGCAGGCTTCCCCGCACCAGCGACTTCACGCGCGCGGTGCGGCAGGCGCAGGAGATCCGCTCCCAGACCGCGGCGTCGGCCGCCCGCAAGGCCGCCGCATGGAGCCTCGAGGGCCCGACCAACATCGGCGGCCGGCTCGCCGACCTGGCGATCCACCCCACCGAGCCCGACACGGTCTATGTGGCGGCGGCCACGGGCGGCGTGTGGAAGACGACCGACGGCGGCGCGACGCTGCAGCAGGCGTGGCCGGACGACGCGTCGCAGTCCATGGGCGCGATCGCGATCGGCCCCGACGGCACGATCTGGGCCGGCACGGGCGAGCTGAACCCGGGCGGCGGCAGCATCACCTTCGGCGGCACGGGCATCTACCGCTCCGACGACGGCGGCAGGAAGTGGAAGCGCCGCGGGCTCGAGGACAGCGGCACGACCGGCCGGATCGTCGTCGACCCGACCGATCCGGACACGATCTACGTCGCCGCGGGCGGCTCGCTGTTCAATGCGGGCGGCGACCGCGGGATCTACCGCTCCACCAACGGCGGCGCGTCGTGGCGGCAGGTGCTGGCGCCGGAGACGCCGTTCACCGGCGGCGCCGACCTGGTGATGGACCCGACCAACCCCGACCGGCTGTACGCCGCGATGTGGGATCACCGGCGCGAGCCCGACGTGCGCACCTACGGCGGCCTCGGCTCGGGCCTGTTCCGGACCGACGACGGCGGCGACACCTGGAGGCGGCTGGAGAACGTCCTGACCAAGACGCCGGGCAACGAGAACGGGCCGGCCGACGAGAGCGGGCTCGCACGGGACGCGACGCTCGGCCGGATCGGCGTCGCGGTCGCACCGAGCAACCCGGACCGCGTGTACGTCATCACGACGCATACCTTCGGCCAGGACAAGGGTTTCTACGTCTCCAACGACGGCGGTGAGTCGTTCAACACGGCGACCCGGCCCGGCTCGCAGGGTGGCTTCGGCTGGTGGTTCGGGCGCATCTGGGTCGACCCGGCGAACCTCGACCACCTGTTCGTCGCCGGCGTGCGGCTGCGCGAGTCGTTCGACGGCGGCCAGACCTGGGCCAACTCGTCCGGCCCCCACGTCGACCAGCACGCGATGGAGTGGGCCGCCACGGCGCCCGGCCGCGTCTACCTCGGCAACGACGGCGGCCTGTACCGCTCCGACGCCAACGGGGCGACGCTGACGTGGCGGAAGGCGACTTACGAGCCGTACACGCAGCACTACCAGGTCGAGGTGGCCGAGACCGACCCGTCGCGCCTCACCGGCGGAACCCAGGACAACAACTGCATCCGCACCTGGGGCGGAGCCCGCTGGAACGCCTACGGCTGCGGCGACGGCGAGTACGTCCCGATCGACTGGAGCGACCCCAACATCTACTACGGCTGCTCGCAGTACGGGGCGTGCCGGCGCTACGACGACCGCACCGGAACCAGCAGCAACATCCAGGACGGCACCGCAGGGCCGCGCTTCAACTGGTACGCGCCGCTGGTGATCGACTCGAACGATCCCGAGACGATCTACCTGGCCAGCAACCAGCTCAACCGCTCGACGGACCGCGGAGACACCTGGATCGCGATCAGCCCGCCCCATCCGAACGACCTCACGGGCACGTTCGAGCCGGGACGGAACGACCCGGTCTATTGGCGCTGGGGCACGATCACGACGGTCGGTGTCTCGAAGACCGAGCCGGAGACGCTCTACGTCGGCACCGACACCGGGCGGCTGTGGAAGACCACCGACCTCGGCGCCACCTGGACCGAGTTCACGGACGCGGCGCTGCCGAAGCGGTGGGTGACGCGGGTGGCGGTCGACCCGCGCGACGAGGACGTGGTGTACGCGACGTTCTCCGGCTTCCGCCGCGGCGAGGACGCCGCGCACGTGTTCAACACGCGCGACGGCGGCGACAGCTGGGAGGACATCAGCGGCAACCTCCCGAACGCACCGGTGAACGACGTGGTGGTCGACACCGAGCGCTCGACGGTGCACGTCGGCTCCGACGTGGGCGTGTTCTCGCTCAAGAACGGCAAGAAGAACTGGAAGGCGGTGGGCGGCGAGCTGCCGCTCGCCCCGGTGCTGGACCTGCGGCTGCACGCGCCGTCGGGCTCGCTGTTCGCCGGCACGTTCGGGCGCAGCGTGTGGAAGGTGGGCCTCTAGGAGCAGGCGAGCGTGAGCTGGTTGTCGGCCTCCGAGCGCTCCTCGACGAGGTCGTCCGGATCGGCCTCCGCGTGGATGGCGGTGCCCGGCTCGCAGGCCGGGCCCGCCAGCTCCACCACCCGCTCGCGGCCCGCGGCGAGGCGGTCGACCGTCACGGGCTCGAGCTCCTCGTCGCCGACCGTCATCGAGACGTCGAACGCTTCCGCCTCGCCGCGGCCGGTGTTGGCGACCAGCGCGAAGTAGCGGCCGGGACCGGACGTCCAGAGGTCGAGCAGCTCGAGGTCGGGGCGCAGGTCGGGCTGCCGGCAGGCGCGCGAGCGCTCGCGGTCGCGGTCGATCGTGGTGCCCGCGGCGTCCAGCCAGCGGAAGCGCACGAGGACGCGGTAGCGGGCGGGGCCGATCAGCTCCTTCACGCGGCGCGTGTAGACGTAACGCGTGACGCCGGGGTCGGCGGTCGTCCACTCGCCGAAGCCGGGCGCCTCGACGCGGCGGTAGGGCCGCCTCGTGCGCGCCTGGAGCGTGAAGCGCATGCTCATGCTCGCGGCGCCGGGGACCGTCTCCATCCGCGCCTCGAACTCGGCCACGCCGCGCTCACAGGTGACGAGCGTGGCGTCCGCCGGGGCGGCGAGCGCGAGGAGGGCTGCGGCAGCGGCGAGCATGGGCTCCACATAACGCCCGCGCACCGCGCAAGTTGCGGCCCTACGTCACCTGATACATCGGCCCGTCGCCGCCCTCCGGCGGGGTGAGCCGGCCGCCCTTGGCGGTGATCGCGCCGCACTGGACGCAGTTCGACGGGTTCACGATCAGCTCGACGAGCCCGTTCTGCGGGGCGTCGTCCGGGATCTCGTAGACGGCGGCGGGGCACATCCACGCCCACGCCTCGGCGACCTCGCGCGGCACGCGGCGCTCGATCCGGATGTGACTCGGCGCGTCGTCGCGCGTCGCGTTGCCGGTGAGGAAGACGCCCGACAGCTTGTCGAACGTGTACTTGCCGTCCGGCTTCGGATAGCGCTCGTGGCGGTTCGACAGGGTCAGCGGGCTCTCGGCGTCGCGGTGCGTCGGCCAGTGCCCGGAAGGGAAGCGGCCCTTCGTCACGGTCATCGCGTTGGCGATCGCGCCGCCGACCACGAGCCCCTTGCCGAACGGCTGCTTCATGTTCCGCGACTCCCACAGGTCGCGACCGATCTCGGAGTCGTGCACCGCCTCCTCGTAGGCGGAGAAGTCGGTCGACCCGGCCTTGAGCTGCCGGTAGATCGTCTCGGCCGCGAGCATCCCCGAGCGGATTGCGTAGTGGATCCCCTTCAGGCGCGGCACGTTGACCATCCCGCCGGCGTCGCCGCACACCACCATCCCCGGCGCGTGGAGCTTGGGGAGCGCCCAGTAACCGCCCTCGGGGATCGCCTTTGCGCCCCAGGCGACCCGCTTGCCGCCGCCCAGGATCTTGCGCACGAGCGGGTGCAGCTTGAACTCCTGCAGGACGTCGTGGACCGACAGCCGGGCGTCGGTGTGGTCGAGCCCGACCACGAACCCGATCGAGACCTTGGGCTTCTCGCCCTCGCGGTTCATGCCGTAGATCCAGGAGCCGCCGAACTCCTTCCACTTCGCGCCCGGGCGCAGCGGCCAGCCGAGCGTGTGGATGACCTTGCGCAGCGGCTGCTCGACCTCCCACACCTCCTTGACGCCGAGCGCCCACACCTGCGGGTCCTTCGCCGCCAGCCCCAGGCCCTTGAGCGCCGCGCCGGTGAGGTGGCCCCAGCAGCCCTCCGCGAGCACGGTCGCGCGGGCGATCACGTCGGAGCCCGGCTCGAAGTTGGACTTCTCGCCGCCCTCCTTGTCGCGCCCCTTGTCGCCCGTGCGCACGCCCCGCACCGCGCCCCTGCCTCGCGTCTGCCTCGCCTTCGGCTCGTCACCGGCTTCGCCTCGGCGCTCGTCACCGCTTCGCTCGTCGACGAGCAGCTTCTGGCCGGCGGTCTCGGACAGGATGTAGGCGCCCGCCTCCTCCGCCTTCTCGGCCAGCCAGCGGTTGAGCTCGGCCAGCGCGACGACCTCGTTGCCGTGGTTGCGGAACGGCGGCGGGATCGGCTTCAGCGGCACCGCCCGCCTGTGGTTGAGCATGAAGTACACGCTCTCGCCCTCGACGGGGCCGTAGCTCGGCCACGAGTCGTCGTCGGGGAGCAGCTCCCGGATCGCCGACGGGTTCATCACCGCGCCCGAGAGCTGGTGCGCGCCGGCGACCTTGCCCTTCTCGAGCACGGCCACCGGCACCTCGCCGAGCTTCTCCGCCAGCTCCGGGTCGTCCTCGAGCAGCTGCAGCAGCCGGATCGCGCAGGCGAGCCCGGCCTGCCCGCCGCCCACGATCGCGACGCCGACCTCGATCCGGTCCTCCTCGGGGTCGGTCGGCGGCCCGATGAACTCCTCGACGGAGTCGACGGGCGGCGGGTACTCGCTGGGAGCTGGCATCAGCCGGACTTCTTCGCCTTCACGGCCTCGGTCAGCTTCGGGACGATCTTGTTCAGGTCGCCCACGATCCCGAGGTCGGAGAACTCGAAGATCGGGGCGTTGGAGTCCTTGTTGATCGCCACGATGTTCTCGGAGCTCTGCATGCCGACCTTGTGCTGGATCGCGCCGGAGATGCCGGCGGCGAGGTAGAGCTTCGGCGCCACCGTCTTGCCCGTCTGCCCGATCTGCGCGGCGTACGGGTACCAGCCGGCGTCCACCACCGCGCGGGTGGCGGCCACGGCGCCGCCGAGCGCGCCGGCGAGCTGCTCGAGCGCCTCGAAGCCCTCCGCCTTGCCGAGGCCACGGCCCCCGGCGACCAGGATGTCGGCGTCCTCGATGTTGACGTCGGCGCCGCGCTGCTCGCCGCGCTCGACCATCGTGGCCTTCAGCGAGTGGGGGGCGAACTCGACCTGGACGTCCTGGACCGCGGCGTCGCCGGACCCGCGGGAGTCGTCGGCCTCGAACGCGTTCAGGCGCCCGATGATCACGCCGACGTCCGAGCGGTAGTGCACGTCGGAGACCTGCGAGTCCTGGAGCACGGGCCGGCGGGCGACGAGCTTGCCGTCCTGGACGACGACCTCGGTGACCTCCATGCAGACGCCGGCGTCGAGCCGCGCGGCGAGGCCGGCGCCGATCTCGAAGCCGAGCAGGCCGCCGCCGAACAGCAGGTAGCGATGCCCGTTGTCCTGGCAGACCTTCGCCATGGCGTCGACCACCGGCTGCGCGAGCCCCTCCAGGCCCTCGACCCGGAACACCCTGCTCGCGCCGTAGGCGCCCAGCGAGGCGCACAGCTCGTCCGGCAGGCCGGCCGTCTCGCCGACCACGATCGCGTGGCACTCGGTGCCCAGCTCGCCCGCCAGGCGGGCGCCCTCGGAGACGGCGCCGAGCGAGTTCTTGTTGAAGGCGCCCTCGTAGTGCAGTGCGTAGACGAGGATCATGCGAGCAGCCTCCTCTCGTCCAGCCAGGCGACGATCTGCTCGACCGTCTCGGTGGTGTCCTCGTCCTCGATGATCCGGCCGGCCTCCTTCGCCGGCGGAGCCGAGAAGTCGCTGCAGCGGGCGCGCGCGTTGTCATAGCCCACGCGGCCGGCCTCGATGCCGACGTCGGACGCCGTACGCGCGTCCAGCGGCTTCTTCTTGGCGCCCATGATCGCCTTCAGCGACGGGTAGCGGGGCTCGTTGATCGCGTCGCCGACGGAGATCACGGCGGGCAGCTCGACGAGCACCGTGTCGTAGCCGTACTCGGCCTGGCGCTCGCACCGCAGCTTGCCCTCGTGCACGTCGACCTTGATCACCTGCGTGAGCGAGGGCATCTGGAGATGGTCGGCGACGACGGCGCCGATCGTGTAGCACTCGCCGTCGTCGGACTGCTGGCCGAGGAGCACGAGGTCCGGCTGCTCGGAGGCGAGCGCCTGGGCCAGCGCGTAGCCGGTGCCGTTCACGTCGGAGCCGGCCAGCGCGTCGTCGGTGAGCTGGAGCGCGCGGTCGGCGCCCAGCGAGATCGCCTTGCGCAGGGCGCGCTCGGCCGAGGCCGGGCCCATGGTGACGGCGACGACCTCGTCGACCTGGACGTCCCCGCCCTCCTTGAGCTGCATCGCCGCCTCGATGGCGTGCGTGTCGAACGGGTTGAGGTTCTTCTCCCCGCTGCGATCCAGGCGCCCCGTCGAGGGATCGATGCGCTTCTCGACGGCGGCGTCCGGGACCTCTTTGACCAGGACGCAAATTTTCACTGAGCCCACCTCATGATCGAACTGACGGGCGTGATGCTACCCGTTGACTGACGAGTCAATCGTCTACGGCGTGACCGCGCCCTGGATGAAGTCGATGATGTCCTGGGTGGGCGCGCCGGGCGTGAACACCTCGGCCACCCCGAGCTCCTTGAGCTCCGGGATGTCCTGGTTCGGGATCGTCCCGCCGACGGTGACGACCACCTCGCCGGCCTCCTGCTGGCGCAGCAGCTCGACGACGCGCGGGACGAGCGTCATGTGGGCGCCGGAGAGGATCGAGAGGCCGACCGCGTCGGCGTCCTCCTGCAGCACCGTCTCGACGATCTGCTCGGGCGTCTGGTGCAGGCCGGTGTAGATGACCTCCATCCCGGCGTCGCGCAGCGCCCGCGCGATGATCTTCGCCCCCCGATCGTGCCCGTCGAGGCCCGGCTTGGCGACGACGACGCGGATCTTGCGGGCGGACATCGCCGCCGATTCTATGGATTCAGCGCACCACGAGCGTCATGCGCATGTCCGGCTGGTGGATCGAGCACACGATCCGGTAGGTGCCGCGCCGGCGCATCTTCTTCCGGTAGGTGCCCGACCGCTTGAGCGCGGACTGGAACCGCCGCGGGCCGCTCTGGACCACGACGTTGTGGAGGTCGCGGCCGACCCAGCGCCAGCGGACCACCCTGCCCTTGTCGACCGTCACCGTGCGCGGGCTGCCGTCGCGGACGAACCAGTCGTCGCCGATCCTGACCTTGCGGGGGGCGGCGGCGGCCGGGGAGGCGGCCAGGAGCATGACGATGAGTCCGATCGGCAGCGTGCGCATCAGAAGACGGGCGTCTCCCGGTAGGTGCCGAAGACCTCCTGGAGGGCCTCGACGATCTCGCCTTCGGAGGCGTGTACGCGCGCGCAGTCCAAGAGGTTCGGCATCAGGTTGCGATCCTCGATCGCGGCCGCCTCGCGCAGCTCGGCGAGCGCCCTTTCGACGGCCGCGCCGTCCCGGCGGGCGCGGACGGCCTGCACGCGGCCGATCTGCTTGCGCTCGAGCGCCGGATCGATCCGCAGGAGCTCCAGCGGCTCGGCGTCGCCCTCGTGGTAGTCGTTGACGCCGACCACGATCCGGTCGCCGCGGTCGATCTCGCGCTGGAGCTCGTACGCCGCATCGGCGATCTCGCGCTGCGGGAAGCCGCGCTTGACCGCCTCGACCATCCCGCCCAGCTCGTCGATCTTGGCGAAGTACTCGTAGGCGAGCTCCTCCATCCGGTCGGTCAGCGACTCCACGAAGTAGCTGCCGCCGAGCGGGTCGATCGTGTTCGTGACGCCGGTCTCGTGCGCGATCACCTGCTGCGTGCGGAGCGCGATCCGGACCGCCTCCTCGCTCGGGAGCGCCAGCGCCTCGTCATAGGAGTTGGTGTGCAGCGACTGCGTGCCGCCCAGCACCCCCGCGAGCGCCTCGATCGCCGTCCGCACGATGTTGTTCAGCGGCTGCTGCGCGGTCAGTGACACGCCGGCGGTCTGGGTGTGGAAGCGCATCAGCCACGACTTCTGATCGCGCGCGCCGAACGTGTCGCGCAGCTCGCGCGCCCAGATCCGCCGCGCGGCGCGGTACTTGGCGATCTCCTCGAAGAAGTCGATCTGCGCGTTGAAGAAGAAGCTCAGCCGCGGCGCGAAGCCGTCCACGTCCAGGCCGCGATCGACCGCCTGCTGCACGTAGGTCAGCCCGTCCTTCAAGGTGAAGGCCAGCTCCTGCGCCGCCGTCGACCCCGCCTCCCGGATGTGATAGCCGCTGATCGACACCGGGTGCCAGCGCGGCATCTGCGTCGAGCACCACTCGACCAGGTCGCCCAGCAGCCGCATCGCCGGGTCGACCGGGAAGCACCACTCCTTCTGCGCGATGTACTCCTTCAGGATGTCCGCCTGCACCGTCCCGCCCAGACGGTCGGCCGGCACGCCCTGCTCCTCCGCCGCCGCGACGTAGAACGCCATCATGATCGCCGCCGGCGCGTTGATCGTCATCGACACCGTCACCTTGCCGAGGTCAATCCCGCCGAACAGCGTCGACATGTCGTCCAGCGTGTCGATCGCCACCCCCTCGCGGCCGACCTCCCCCAGGCTGCGCGGATGGTCGGAGTCGTGCCCCATCAGCGACGGCATGTCGAACGCCGTCGAGAGCCCCGTCTGCCCGTGGTCGAGCAAATAGCGGAAGCGCTCGTTGGTTTCCTCCGCCGTCCCGAACCCCGCGAACTGGCGCATCGTCCACAGCCGGCCGCGGTACATGCTCGGGTACACGCCGCGCGTGAACGGATACTCGCCGGGCAGCCCGATCGTCCCCGGGTCGCCCGGCTCGGTGTACAGCGGGTCGATCGGCTCGCCCGACAGCGTCGTGAACGGCGCCCGGCGCTCGGGCGTCCCGACGTAGCGCTCGCGGTGCCAGCGCTCGACGTCCAGATCCTCCCGTTCCTCCGTGGCCATGGACGGGAGTCTAGATTGCGCCGGTGAGCGCGCTGGTCGCCGCGTCCGCCTTCACCGAGTGCGGCCACGCAGCTCACCTCGTGAGCGGCGACCGATGAGTTCTGCTCGCGGCGTCGTCTAACCCCGCATGACCCAACTCCTGACAGGCAAGACGGCGATCATCTACGGCGGCGGCGGCTCCCTCGGGGGCGGCGTGGCGCGGACCTTCGCCCGCGAGGGCGCGAGCGTGTTCCTCGCCGGCCGCAGCCGCGAGAAGCTCGAGCGCGTGGCTGCCGTCATCGCCACCGCGGGCGGCCGCGCGGAGGTGGCCGTGGTGGACGCGCATGACGAGAACGCCGTCGACGCGCACGCGGACGTGGTCGCCGCGCAGGCCGGCGGCATCGACATCTCGTTCAGCCTCGTCCCGCGCGGCGACGACCAGGGCACCGCGCTCGTGGACATGACGACCGAGCGGTACCTGCACGCGATCACCACCGGCGCGAAGACGGCGTTCCTGACCGCGCGCGCCGCGGCGCGCCACATGGCGCCCCGCGGGTCGGGCGTGATCCTGCACCTCACGAGCGGCTCCGCCCGCGGCACGATGCCGCTGATGGGCAACACCGGCCCGACGGACGCGGCCGCGGAGGCCTTCCACCGCTACCTGGCGGCCGAGCTCGGTCCGCACGGCGTGCGCGTGGCCGGGATCCACACCGCCGCCGTCCAGGGGACGCTCACGCCCGAGACGGTCGCGGAGGTCAACCCGGAGGCGGCGGCGCAGCTGGAGGCGATGATGGAGCGGCTGACCGGGATGACGATGCTGCGCCGCCGGCCCGAGGTGCAGCAGATCGCCGACACGGCGGCCTTCCTGGCGTCCGACCGCGCCGGCGCGATCACCTCCGGGATCGTGAACGCCACCTGCGGCCTGGTGCCGGGGTAGCGATCATGTACGCCGTGCCGACGACGCAAGCCGAGTTCACCGAGCGGGCCGAGCGCCATCGCCGTGAGCTGCACGTGCACTGCTACCGCATGCTCGGGTCCTTCGAGGAGGCGGAGGACCTCGTGCAGGAGACGCTGCTGCGCGCGTGGCGCCGCCGCGAGGACCTCGAGCGCGACGACTGGTTCCGCGCCTGGCTGTACAGGATCGCCACCAACGCCTGCCTCGACGCGATCAAGCGCAACGGGCGGCGCGTGCCGTCGCTCGGGTCGTTCGGGGACGTCCCGTGGCTGCAGCCCTACCCCGACCGGCTGCTGGCGGAGATCGCCCCGCCCGGCGACGAGCCTGAGGCGGCGGTCGTGGGCCGCGAGACGATCGAGCTCGCGTTCCTCGCGGTGATCCAGCTGCTGCCGCCCCGCCAGCGGGCGGTGCTGATCCTGCGGGACGTGCTCGACTGGCCGGCGAGCGAGGTCGCCGAGCTGCTCGAGGTCGGCGTGGCGGCCGTCAACAGCGCGCTCCAGCGCGCGCGGGAGACGCTGCGCCGGCACCTGCCGGCGGACCGGCGCGAGGACTGGGCCGCGCCGGAGGTCAGCGAGACCGAGCGCGAGGTGCTCGACCGGTTCATCGACGCCCACGAGCGCGGCGACACGGAGGCGGCGCTCGCCCTGATCACCGACGACGTGCGCGTCACGATGCCGCCGCACCCGTTCCTGTACGAGGGGCGGGACGCGATCCGGCCGCTCACCGAGCAGGCGCTCGCGGACCCGGGGATGGGCGAGTGGAAGGTGCTGCCGACCAGCGCCAACCGGCAGCCGGCGGCCGCCTGCTACCTGCGTGCGCCCGGCGACGACACGTTCCGCGCGTTCAAGATCGACGTCCTGCGCGTGCGGGGCGACCAGATCGCCGAGATCACGACGTTCCACGGGCGCCTGGTCGAGGCGTTCGGGCTTCCGCCGACGCTGTGACCCGCCGACGCTCGAGGGCGGCGCGCTCGGCCGCGTTGCCCGACAGGGCGATGGCGGCGGCATACGCCGCGTCGGCGCCGGCGGGGTCGCCGGCGCGGCGGAGCAGCTCGGCGCGGGCCGCCTGGAGCGGCTGGTAGCGGTCGAGCCGCGGGTCGGAGCCCAGGCCGGCGAGGATCGCCAGGCCCTGCTCCGGCCCGTCGGCGAAGCCGACGGCCACCGCGGGGTTGACGGCCACGACCGGCGGCGGTCGTGGCGCGCGAGCTCCGCGTACAGCCCGGCGATCTGCGGCCAGTCGGTCGCCTCCCAGCTCGGCGCCTGCCCGTGGACGGCGGCGATCGCCGCCTGGATCAGGTACGGGCCGGGACGGCCGAGCCGCAGCCCGCGCTCGAGCACCGCGACGCCGTCGCGGATCCGGGCGGCGTCCCAGCGGGCGCGGTCCTGCTCCTCGAGCGCCACGAGCGCCCCGTCCGCGTCGAGCCGAGCCGCCCGGCGGGCGTCGGTGAGCAGGAGCAGGGCGAGCAGCCCGTGCGTCTCCGCCGCGTCGGGCATCAGCTGCGCCAGCAGGCGCGCCAGCCGGATCGCCTCGTCGCACAGCTCGCCGCGCACCGGCGCCTCGCCGCGCGTCGCCACGTGACCCTCGGTGAACACGAGGTAGACGACGCGCAGCACGCCGGCGAGCCGCTCGGGCAGCAGCTCGTCGGGTGGCACCTGGAACGGGATGCGGGCGTCGGTCACCTTCCGGCGCGCGCGGCCGAGCCGGCGCTCCATCGCGCTCTCGCTGGAGAGGAAGGCGCGCGCGATCTCCGGCACGGTGAGGCCGGCGACGCTCCGCAGCGTGAGCGCCATCCGGGCCTCCGGCGCGAGCGCCGGGTGGCAGCAGGTGAAGAGCAGTCGCAGCTGGTCGTCGTCCAGCGACGACCGGTCGAGCTCCGTCTCGAGGTCGTAGCTCACGGGTGGCACCAGCTCGGGGCGTGGGCGGCGGCGACGCGGTCGTGGCGAAGCCGGTCGAGCGCCTTCCGCCACGCGGTCGTGGTCAGCCAGGCGCCCGGGCGCGGTCCGGCACGCCGCGGCGGTCCCACTCGACCGCCGCGGCGACGAACGCTCCCGCGCTCACCTCAGCTCGAGCCCCACCATCGGGCGGATCTCGACGGTCCCGTAGTCGGCGACCGGCATCCCCGCCGCCCACGCCGTCGCGGCGTCGAGGTCGGGCACGTCGAGCATGTAGAAGGAGAAGCGGATCTCCTTCGTCTCGGCGTACGGGCCGTCGGTGACGGTCACCTCGCCGCCCGGCGCCCGCACGGTCGTCGTCCCGTCGACCTTCAGGCCGCTGGCGCCGAGCACCACGCCGGCCTTGCGCAGCTCGTCGTTGATCTCGCCCCAGCGCGCCATCTCGGGGTCGTACTCGGGCGTGCCCTCCTGAGGGCCCTGGCCGGGCGAGAAGTGGAGCAGGAGCAGGTACTGCACGGTCGTCGACCTCCTCGGTCTTCGGGATCGTGTCAACGCGACGACGTGCGAGCCTCGCGCGACCGGACACCGGGTCACGGTCTTGGCGCGTTGCCACTCAGAACGGCGCGTACATCGTCTCGCCGCGAGCGATGCGGGTGTTGAGAGCGGCGAGCCTGGCGTTCCCGTCGAGCGGCACGGCCGCCGCCTCGCGCGGCCACCCGTACGCGCCGGCGACCGCGGCGTCGAGCTGGGCGTGCAAGCGCACGAGGTCCTCCCAGGCGCCGTCGTCGACCTGGTTGTAGAGCGCCGTCAGGCCGATGCCGCGCTCGACGCAGATCTGCTGCCGGCGCTCGATCAGCTCGGCGGCCAGCGAGCCGATGCGCTCGCGGCGGTCGGCCGACGGCTGGGGCCAGGGAAACGTGGCGAATGCGGAGGTGGGCGTGTACCGCGGCCGATCCTCGAGCGTGGAGCTATGGCGCAGTGCCCAGTGCAGGTGAAGGCGCGAGCTCAGCACCCCCATCGCGTAGTCGTCGTCGAACGCGAAGATGTTCGTGAGGTTTGCTGGGACACGTGGCGGGGTCGGCCCAGCAGAACAGGAAGCGCTTGCCCTGGGCGTTGCCCGCGATGTAGCGGTCGAGCGGCTCGATCGCGCGCCGCATGCCGACCGCGAGCTCACCGAACAGCCACCAGCGACGGCGCCGCGACGGTCTCTTGTTGCGGTCTCGCTCCGGCTTGACCTTGGCGCGCACGATGTCGAGCGTGCGCGGGAACAGCATCGCCTCCTCGAGCGAACGCGTGCCGAAGTCGATCACGTACCGCCGTGGCCGCTGCTCCGGATCGTCGGTGATGTCGTCGCCGACGAGGTACGGCCTGACCACCTCCGCGTACCGCGGCTCTGTAGCGAGGATCTCCTCCGCCTCCTCGACGGACAGGTAGAAGTCTCCCACCGGGATCGGGCCCTGGAACGACCGCCCGGCGTTAGGTGCCAGCGTCGCGACGTCCTCGATCGGCAGCGTCGACTCGCGCAGGGCGGTGCTGATGCCGGCGACCTCCACCCCGTCGAGCATGAAACGCTCCGGTACCTGCAGCGGCTCCTTGATCCAGTTGACGATGCTCACATTCACGACCGCCTCACCGGGCCACTTCTGGCGGGACACGGCTTCGGTGATCACGCCGCCGTTCTCGGCGACGTAGTTGAGGCTCGCCGAACGCGCGCGGTTCTGGCTCACCGAGTTCGTGCCGACGAGGCCCGCCCGGCCACCGGACGGCAGGCGCTCCTGCGCGCGCCGGAACCAATAGACGCAGTAGTCCTTGATGCCCACGCGGAACGTGTCCTTGAGCCACTCCACGTAGTCGTTGCCGAGGACCTGGCGCATGTTCTGGGAGCCGTGGAACGGAGGGTTGCCGACGATCGCGCGCGCCGGGGGCCACTCGATGCGCAGGGCGTCGCCGATCTGGATCGCCGACAGGTCGGCGAGCGGCAGCGTGCGCTCTGCCAGGCCGAGCTCGTCGACAGCGAGCTTGTGGCCCATCCACAGAGTCACGCGGGCGAGCGAGACGGCGAACGCGTCGAGCTCGATCCCGCGGATGTTCTGAAGGGGAAAGAAGAGGCTGAGCTCTCTTGATCGGCCAGGCCGGCGCCGCGGCGCAGCTCACGCTCGCGCTCGCGCAGGCGTCGCTCCAGCCGGCGCAGCTCGCGGTACGCGACATAGAGGAAGTTCCCCGAACCGCACGCCGGATCGAGCACCACGTAGCTCATGAGGTCGTGCTGGGCGGCGGTGGCCTCGGCGTGCGTGCCGATGTTCTCGATCCGCTCGCGCCACGGCGCCACGATGGTCGGCTGCACGACCTTCTGGATGTCCGCCTCGTGCGTGTAGTGGGCCCCCGAGCTCCCACTGCTTCTCGTGGCCGAGCGCGCCCTCGAGCAGCGAGCCGAAGATCTGCGGCTGCACCTGCCGCCAGGTGAAGGCGGCGACCCGGCGCAGCCGGTCCAGCTCGTCGACATCGAGGTGGACCTGTGCAGGCTCCTCGAGCAGTGTGCCGTTGACATACGGCACGCCCGCGTACATGCCGTGGCGCGGCCGCTCTCCTCCCGTCGCGAGCCAGCGGAAGAGCTGGCCGAGGTCGTCGGCGCTGGACCGCCGGCGATCGCCGAGCAGGCCGTCGAGGATCTGCGTGAAGCGATGCTCCGGGATCTGGCCGAGGTCCTCCGCGAACATGCACCAGACCGCCTGCAGGAGGAAGTCGCGCAGCACGTAGGACGGGGCGGCGCCGCGCTCCCGCAGCACGCCATAGAGATCGGTGAGCTCCCGCACCGCGTCGCGCGTCACCGCCACCTGCCCGCCGAGGAACACAGGCTCGCGACCGGCGAGGAACAGTAGGGCGTCGTACTGGTCAGGCAGCTCGACGAGGTCGAGCGTCACGCGCGGGGCGTTCGGGAACCTTCCCGGCTCCCAGATCTCCATCCGGCGGAACGCGCAGAGCACCACGAACCGCGGCGACGGGACGCCGGCGTCCGGATCGGCGGCGTCCGCCCAGTAGTCCAGCCGCGAAGTTGTCACGAAGATGCCCATAGGGGTGAGAGAGCTGCGTGATGCGCGGTGCCCCCCACCCCGGGATCGCGGTCGAGCGAGCGTCAGCGAACCTCGCCGCAGGCGAGGCGGCTGCCGGCGTCGCCGGTGGCAAGCGTCTCCTCGTCGGGCCCGCCGTAGCGCTCGGGGATGTTCGCGTAATTGTCGGCGAGCTCGTGGACCATCACCGCGCTGCCGTCGTCGTCGCGCAGATCGTCGATCGAGTACCGGTCGGTCGCGAACGCGAGCACGCCGGTCCCGTCCTCCATGACCAGGAGCGTCGGCTGGTCGCCCGCGTGGTCGCCGTGGTCGGCGCCGGCGGGGTTGAAGTGGCCGCCGGCCGCGCCGAAGTCCGGCTCGCACGCGCCAGTCGTGTGGATGTGGAAGCCGTGGAAGCCCGGCGGCAGGTCCTGGACCTGCGCGAACACGAACACGGACCCGTCCCGGCCCCGCTCGCGGAACCACGCGCGCCCCACCCGCTCCCCCTCGGCGTTCACGAGCGTGGCCGCGGCGCGGTCGCCGCGGTGGCCCCGCCGGTCGTCGTCGCCGCGGCCCGGCCCGGCGAAGGCCACCGTCGCGGCCCCCAGCGTCAGCAGCCCGAGCAGGACGAGGATGCGCCTGAATCGATGCATGGTGCCTCCTGTGATTGCCTGCCGGGCGCCTACCCGCGGCCGGCGCCGGCTAACGGGACTACCCCCGCATCGCCTCGCCGAGCAGCCCGCGGGCGATCACGAGCTTCTGGATCTCGCTCGTGCCCTCGTAGATCTCGGTCACCTTGGCGTCGCGGTAGTAGCGCTCGGCGGGGAACTCCTTCGTGTAGCCGTAGCCGCCGAGCACCTGGATCGCCTCGCCGGTCTGGCGGCGGGCGACGGCGGACGCGAACAGCTTGGCCTGGGCGCCCTCGACGCTGTGCGGCCGGCCGGCCTCCTTCAGGCGCGCGGCGCGCCAGGTCAGGGCGCGGGCCGCCTCGATCTCCGTCTGCATGTCGGCCAGCTTGTGCTGGATCGCCTGCAGGCGCGCGATCGGGCCGCCGAACGCCGTGCGCTCCTTCGCGTACGCGGTCGCCATCTCCAGCGCGGCCTGGGCGATGCCGACCGCCTGGGCGGCGATCCCGATCCGCCCGCCGTCGAGCGTGGAGAGCGCGATCCGCATGCCGCCGCCGGGCGCGCCGAGCAGCTCTCCTGGCGTGTCCTCGAACGCGATGTCCGCCGTGGAGGAGGAGTTCAGGCCCATCTTCTCCTCCTCGCGGGTGACCGCGAAGCCCTCGGCGCCGGCGCGGACGACGAAGGCGGTGATCCCCTGCTCGGCGCGGGCGAAGACCAGGAAGGTCGACGCGTGCGAGCCGTTGGTGATCCACTGCTTGGCGCCCGTGATGCGGCCGTCGACGGCGCGGGTGCGCATGGCGCTCGCGTCGGAGCCCGAGCCCGCCTCCGTGAGCGCGAACGCCCCGATCTCCTCCCCCGCCGCCAGCGCCGGCACGTACGGCGACCCGTGCGCGAGCAGCGGCAGCGTGCACGCGCTGGTGTGCACCGCGACGGTCACGCCCACCCCGGCGTCGGCGCGGGAGAGCTCCTCCAGCACGAGCACGTAACTCAGGAAGTCGGCGCCCGCGCCGCCCTGCTCGGCCGGCACGCAGACCCCCATCAGCCCCAGCTCGCCGAGCCGCGCGAACAGCTCGCGCGGGAACACGTGCCCGCGGTCCCACTCGGCTGCGTGCGGCGCGATCCGCTCGTCCGCGAACTGCCGTGCCAGGGCACGGATCTCCTCCTGCTCGTGCGAGAGCTCGGTCATGCGCGCGCCCGCTGCACCGCGACGGAGCCGAGCCCGCCCACGGCGGCGGCCGCGAGCGCCGCGGCCCCGACGCGCAGCCGGCGGCCGAGTCGGTCGAAGCGCAGGACCTCCCAGCCCTCCTCGCGGGCGATCCGCGCCAGCGCCGTGTCCGGGTTCACCGCCACGGGATGCCCGACGGCGCGCAGCATCGGCAGATCGGACTCGGAGTCCGAGTAGGCGTACGAGGCAGCGAGGTCGATCCCCTCGCGCCCGGCCAGCTCGCGGATCGCCTGCGCCTTGCCCTCGCGGTACGTGAACGGCCCGCCCGGCCGGCCGGTGTAGTGGCCGTCGACCACCTCGGCGACCGAGCCGACCGCGCCGTCGAAGGTGAGCACGATCGCCATCAGCTCCGCCATCTCCTGCGACGCGGCGGTGCAGATGAACACCGGGCGGCCCGCGTCCTGGTGCTCGTAGGCGATCGCCAGCATCCGCGGGTACAGGCGCGGGAGCACGCCCGCCAGCACGTCCGGCGCCAGGCGCTGGAGGTCGCGGACGCGCACGCCGGCCAGCATCTCGCCGATCCGGTCGCGCAGCGCGTGCGAGCCGGCGTCCGTCGAGCCGCGCACGCGGAACACCAGGTTGTCCCACGCGTCGGCCGCCAGCCGGCGGCGGGAGACGAGCCCCGCCTTGTAGGCCGCGCGGCCGAACTGGAACGCGGAGGAGCCAGCCATCAGCGTCCGGTCGAGGTCGAAGAACGCCGCGCCCAGCTCCTCCTCGCGCCGGATCGCCCCGCCGCCCGGCGGGGGTGGAAGGATGTGCGGGCGCTCCGTCACACCTGGACGATCACCGCGTCGCCCTGCCCGCCGCCGGAGCAGATCGCCGCGCATCCGTAGCCGCCGCCGCGCCGGCGCAGCTCGTGCACGAGCGCGCCGAGGATGCGCGCGCCCGAGGCCCCGATCGGGTGCCCGATCGCGACCGCGCCGCCGTTGACGTTCACGCGGTCCTCGTCGATCCCGAGCATCCGCAGCGAGTTCAGCGTCACGGAGGCGAAGGCCTCGTTGATCTCCCACAGGTCGATGTCGCCCGGCTGCAGGCCCGCCTTGTCGAGCGCCTTCAGCGCCGCGTTGGCCGGCGTGCGCGCGAGCCACTCGAACTCGTCGGCCACCGCGGCCTGGGCGATGATCGTGGCGAGCACCTCCTTGCCGTTGCGCTCGGCCCAGTCGTCGGACGCGAACACCAGCGCACCCGCGCCGTCGTTGACGCCGGGGGAGTTGCCCGCGGTGTGCGAGCCGTCCTTGCCCGACAGGCCGGGCAGGGCGGCGAGCCGCTCCAGCGACGTGTCGCGCCGCGGCGACTCGTCGACCTCGACCACCGTGTCGCCCTTGCGACCGGGCACGGTCACCGTGACGATCTCCTCCGGCAGCCGCCCGTCGTCGGTGGCGGCGATCACGCGCTCGTGGCTGCGCAGCGCCCACCGGTCGAGGTCCGCGCGGGTCATCTCCAGCTGCTGGCCGACCTCGGTCGCCTCCTCGTACATCTGCTTGCCCGTGAACGGGTTGCGCAGGCCGTCCTGGACCATCGCGTCGAGCGCCTTCACGTCGCCCATGCGGAAGCCGAAGCGGGCCTTGGGGAGCAGGTACGGGGCCTGCGACATCGACTCCATGCCGCCGCCGACCGCCAGCTCGAGGTCGCCGGCGCGCACCGCCTGGTCGATCAGGCCGGCGGCGCGGATGCCCGACGCGCAGACCTTATTGATCGTCTCGGAGGAGACCTCCTTCGGGATCCCCGCCTTGATCTGCGCCTGGCGGGAGGGGATCTGGCCCGTCCCGGCCTGGAGCACGTGGCCCATGACGACGTGCTGCACCTGGTCGGGCTCGACCTCGGCGCGCTCGAGCGCCGCCTTGATGGCGATGCCGCCCAGATCGGTGGGATGGAGCGAGGAGAGGCCCCCGCCGAGCTTGCCGACGGGCGTGCGAGCGGTTCCCAGAATCACGGTTCGAGGCATGATTTGAATGTATCTAAGGCGCTCGCACGAGCTTGCGAGTGCGAGAAAGCCGCATACTGGCTCGATGTTCGTACGATCGACCACCGACGCACCGCCCGACACCGGCGCCGACACCATCGCCGTCGGCCTCTTCGAGGGCGAGCGGATCGCCCATGACGTCGACGGCGTCCTCCAGGGGCTCGTCGACTCCGGCGAGGCCCGCGCCAAGCTCCGCAAGGTCGCCGTGGCGCACGCCGGCGGCCGCCGCTACGTCCTCGCCGGGCTGGGCAAGCGCGAGGAGTTCGACGCCGAGCGCGCGCGGATCGCCGCCGCCGCGGTGGCCGGCCGCGTGCAGGAGCTGGGCGCGCGGGTGCTGTGCTGGGAGGTCCCCCACCACGTCGACGCGCCGGGCTTCGTCGAGGGCACCGTGCTGGCGGCGTACGAGTACCGCGCGTACAAGAGCGGCGACGACGACGGGCCGCGGCTGGAGGAGCTCGTCGTCTCCGCCCACCACGACACCGGCGAGGAGGTCGAGCGCGCCGCGGTCGCCGCCGAGGCGGCCAACGCCGCGCGCGACCTGCAGAACGCGCCCGCGAACGAGATGACGCCGACGGCGCTGGCCGAGCGCGCCCGAGCTTTGCCGGGTGTCGAGGTCGAGGCGTGGGGCCGCGCCGAGATCGAGGCCGCCGGGATGGGCGCCTTCGCCGGCGTGGCGCGCGGCACCCACGAGGAGCCGCGCCTGATCGTGATGAGGCACGAGCCGGCGGACGTGGCCGGCCCGCTGCTCGGCTTCGTCGGCAAGGCGGTGACCTTCGACTCCGGCGGCATCTCGATCAAGCCCGGCGCGAAGATGAGCGAGATGAAGTTCGACATGTCGGGCGGCGCCGCGGTGCTGGAGGCCACGGGCGCGATCGCCCGGCTCGGGCTCCCCGTGCGGCTGGTGACGGTGATCGGCGCGACCGAGAACCTGCCGAGCGGCCACGCGTTGAAGCCCGGCGACATCGTGCGCACGAAGATCGGGACCACGATCGAGATCGTCAACACCGACGCCGAGGGCCGGCTGGTGCTGGCGGACTGCCTCGCCCACGCCGTCGAGCTCGGCGCCGAGCGGCTGGTGGACATGGCGACGCTCACCGGCGCGATCGTGACCACCTTCGGCTCGACCTACGCGGGCCTGCTGGGGTCCGACGACGCGTGGTGCGCCGAGGTCGAGGCGGCGGGCCTGCGGGCGGGCGAGCTGGTCTGGCGACTCCCGTTCCACGACGAGTACGGCGAGCTGATCAAGGGCCGCTACGCGGACCTCGCCAACGCGGTGGAGAACCGCAAGGCGGGCTCGATCACGGCAGCCGAGCTCCTGCGCCGCTTCACCGGCGACGTCCCGTGGGCGCACGTGGACATCGCCGGCGTCGCGTACGAGAGCGGCCGAGCCTATGCGCCGAAGGGCGGGAATGGGTTTGGGGTACGCCTGCTGATCGAGCTCGCGCGGGCGAATGCCGGCGCCCCGGACCTCCACTAGGCCATGGACTTCGACCTCTCCCCCGACCACGACCTGATCCGCCGCACGGTCCGCGACTTCGCCGAGAACGAGGTGGGGCCGGTGGCGGAGGAGCTGGACCGCGAGAAGCGGTTCCCGTACGAGATCGTCGCCCGGCTCGGGGAGCTGGGGCTGATGGGGATCCCGTTCCCGGAGGAGGTCGGCGGCAGCGGGGGCGACACGCTGGCGTACACGCTCGCGGTCGAGGAGCTGACCCGGGTGGACTCCTCGGTGGCGATCACGATGTGCGCGCACACGTCGCTCGGCACCCAGCCGATCTACCTGTTCGGCACCGACGAGCAGAAGGAGCGGTACCTGCCGGACCTGTGCGCGGGGCGGCGGCTGGGCGCGTTCGGGCTGACCGAGCCCGAGGCGGGCAGCGACGCCGGCAACACGCGCACGCGGGCGCGGCTGGACGGCGGCGAGTGGGTGATCGACGGCGCCAAGCAGTTCATCACCAACGCCGGCACCGACATCTCCGGGCACGTCGCGCTGACCGCGCGTACCGGCGAGGACGAGATCTCGAACCTGATCGTCGAGAACGGCACGCCCGGCTACGAGCAGGGCACGCCGTACCGCAAGATGGGCTGGAACGCGTCCGACACCCGGCCGCTGACGTTCGAGGACTGCCGGGTGCCGGAGGCGAACCTGCTCGGCCCGCGCGGCGCCGGCTTCAAGCAGTTCCTGCACATCCTGGACATCGGGCGGATCGGCGTGGCCGCGATGGGCGTGGGCCTGGCGCAGGGCGCTCTGGATCAGGCGCTCGCCTACGCGAAGGAGCGGCGCGCGTTCGGCAAGCCGATCTCGAAGTTCCAGGCGATCCAGGGCAAGCTGGCGGACATGGCGACGGAGATCGAGGCGGCGCGGCTGCTGACCTACAAGGCGGCGCGGCTGAAGGACGCGGGGCGCAACTTCTCGCTGACGGCGGCGCAGGCCAAGCTCAAGACCGGCCGGCTCGCGGTCCGCTGCGCGGAGGAGGCGGTCCAGATCCACGGCGGCTACGGCTACATCGAGGAGTACCCGGTGTGCCGCTTCTACCGGGACGCGAAGATCCTCACGATCGGCGAGGGCACCGACGAGGTCCAGCAGATGGTGATCGCCCGCGCGCTCGGCGCGTGAGGCTGCTCGCGCTCGGGATCGTCCTCTTCGCCGCCTACGCCGCCGCGCTGGGCATCGGCGGGTACGGGAGCGACGAGCCCCGGTATCTGCTGATCGCCGAGTCGATCGTCTCCGACGCCGACCTGGACCTGACGGACGAGTACGCGGCGCGTGCGTACGCGGACTGGGTGCCGGGCGAGCTGCAGACGAACGCCCGGCCGACGGGAGCGGCGCTGCACGAGCCGCAGGGCGCCGGGTTCCCGCTGCTGATCGCGCCGGCCTACGCGCTCGGCGGCGCACGGGCGGTCGAGCTGTTCCTGGCGGCGGTCGCCGCGCTCGGGTTCGTGCTCGCCGCGCTGCTCGCCCGCCGGATCGTGCCCGAGCCGTACGCGAGCACGGGCGCCGCGGTCGCCGGATTGTCGCCGCCGGCGATCGCGCATGGGAGCGCCGTGTATCCCGAGCTGGCGGCCGGCACGCTGCTCGCGGGCGCCGCGCTGTGCGCGGTGAGCGCGCGCG
>JBOGYU010000011.1:0-27246 GCA_050696935.1 Solirubrobacteraceae bacterium
GGACAACGCACGTCGAGGTGGGGACAGGCCAACGAGCACGACCTGGAACTACGCGCTCAACATCACATCAGTCGATCCCCCAGTCGGTAGTTCACTCACAACGTGCGACCTCGCGTCGCACGACGAGGGTCAGGCGTCTCGTCGACGAGCTGTTCGCTTCCGCGTCGCCCTCGGCGAAGCGAGTCCATTTCGCCCGGTGCCGCCCAGGGCAACGCTGATCCAGTCGGCGATCAGGGCCCACCAGGTCCGCGGTCATCCCGGTCGCGCTCGTCCCCACCAAGGACCTGGATCGGCTACAAGCGCCGGCGCGGAATCCGACACGGTGGGGCTGGGGCCGCATCCCTGGGAGTTCGCTCCTCTACTACGAGTCTCCCAACCCGACCCCTGGCCGAGCCGCGACGACGGCGCGAAGTCGGCCGTCGCCGCGGCCTCCTTCCGGCGCTCAGGCGTGGACCGGCTCCAGCACCTCGGAGCGCGCGCGACTGACCCTCACGTCGCCGGTCAGCGTATCCGTGCGGGTTATGTCGAAGCCGGCGAGCTTGTCGCGCACGAAGTCGGCGGCGAGCTCCTCGGAGCGCCTGGCTCCCTGCTCGTCCTGCCACATCGTCAGCGAGAAGATCCGGCCGTCGTCACACGCGACTGCCTGGTAGTCGATGAAGCCTGGCTCTTCGCTCAACGTGTCGGCGAAGTCCGTGTCGACGAGATGGGTGATGTCGTCGAGCTTGGCGGGGTCAGCCCGATAGAGCCGAAGGCTGCAATACATGCGATCCCTCCCGGGTCGATCGTGGTCATGCGGGGAGATCCGAGCCTTGCCCGGACGCGATCCGGTCATAGGCCTCCTCACTGTCCCGTCGCGGCGCGCGGCGCCATTCGGGGACCGTCGACAGCCACCAGCGAGGCTACTCCGCGGACGGCGGATCGCAAGGTGCCGTGAGCGCGGACTACCGCCGCGACCGGCCGCCCGCCGGTGTGCCCGGTCGCGTCATGCCCAGGACGTCGGCGGCAGCGATCGTGCAGCGCCAGCAGCGCGCCCGCATCGTCGTGCAGTAGCGCACCCACCATCCGCGGATGCTCACAGTCGGCTGCGATCAGGCGTTGGCGTCGTTCCAGAGCGTGTAGTCGGTTACCCAGCGGTAGCGGGCGCTCCGCGCCGCGCTTGGCACGTGGCCGGGAGCGCTTCTGGCCGAATTCGCCATATGAGCCGTTCGCGCAGGCGAAGATCGCCCCGGCTCGACGAGCTGCGGCTGGCCATGCCGGAGGAGCGCAACGAGGCCGACGTCGGGGCTTGGGCGCCACGCGGACATCGGCGGCGAGCGCAAGGCGCTGGTGGACTTCACGGACAAGACGCGGGTAGCGACGCCGGTCGCCGTCGCTTCGCGCGAACGCGAGGGTCTCCGGCGGCGTCGAGCCCGCTCCCCTATGGACGGACGACGACCGAGCGCCCCTATTGGCTCCCTGCCCTGCTTCCGCATCGCCCGGACGGAGCGAGAGTCCGCGCGACCGCGTCGCGGACGCTCCCAGCCCGTCCTTAGCAGTAGCCTGGCACGCGCTACGGCGCACTGCTGCACTCCGCCCAACAGCACAAGCCGCGGTCGACTATCGCGAGCCGACCTTTTCTATGTCTACGACTGGCGGCTGCTCCGCTGGCAGGCCTGCGGCGAACTCGCTGATGCGCTCCGCCGTGTTCTTCATCAGCGGGGGTCCGTGGCCGAAGCAGATCGTTCTCGCCTCAAGGGTGGCGAGCTTAAGGATGCTCCGCCGCGACCCTGCGACATCGACCGTGAAGATCTCGGGTATCTCTCCTAGCTGACGCCTCCCGGTCAGCATGTCCATGCTCCGCATCACGTCAGCGCAGACAGCGGTGCGGTCCGACTCACGCCAGAGCCCCATCTGCCCGGGTGTGTGTCCTGGAAAGTCGATCACCTCGAAGCCGGAGCCCACCTCGTCGCCCTCTCGCAGGCGCCTCTCGACCGCATGCGGATCCCTCCACCACCCCGCGAGCAGGCGATTCGCGATGTGACCCTTGTGCTGCTCAGGCAACGGCTCGGGAGCCGTGCCCTCCAGGGCGTCCGCGTCGCGCTCGCCGGCCCAGACCGGCGCTTCGGTCTCGGTAGCGATCGCATGCATCGAGCCGGCGTGATCGCGATGCGCGTGCGTTATCACGATCGCCTCGAGCCTCCCGGGAAGCTGGCGCAGGATCCGGCGGCGCGCGTGGCGTGACGCGGTGTCGACCAGGATCCAGCCGGAGTCCGCGCCGATCAGGTAAACGTTGAAGGCCCCGGGCGGGAAGCCGCGCAGCAGGTAGAGGTCGGGGACGATCTCCTTCATCTCCCTCACCCCCCTCACCCCAGCAGCTCGACGCCGAAGCGGGCCGCGATCTCGACGAAGTTCTCGGGCGGCGCAAGCTCGGGCGGCGGCGGCGTAGGCGCCTCGGCCGGCACGCTCATCGCCTCGATCAGCTCCTCGAAGCCGCCAGGCGCGAACAAGTAGAGCATGCGGGCACCGTCCGGGCCGGCGGTCCACCTGTGCGGCACGTCTCGCGGACCGAACAGGTACGTGCCTGCTAGTCGACGAAGCCGGGCCCCGCGGCGATCCGGTCGGCGAGCTCCGTATCGGCCAAGTGCATGGCTTCGCCCATCGAGCCTGCTCCCATCCGATAGCGTCGGATGCCGGCGTACATACCGTCCTCTCCCCGTCGAGGTGAGCATGCGTGCGAGCCAGGGCCTGCCTGGCGGGCGGTCACGGCATCGCGCCTCCTTCCCGGCCGCGGAGAAGCGGCCGGTCAGTTTCAGGGCGACCCTACTGCCGCCCCACGGAGCCGCAAGGCGTGGCGCGAGTGCGAACAGTCTTCGTACGCGAGCTAGGGGACAACCGGCGCTCGCGTACGCGCTCGGCGCGCAGTGTGTCGAGCGCGAGATTGAGCGGCGCGACGTCCTCCGGCGTGGGCCGCACGTCGAAGGCCGTCCCCTCGGGGCCGATGCGTTGTGGGCGACGCGGATGCGCACCGCGGTCTGCCAGGCGCCGGCGTCGTCGAGGGCGTTGCACAGCGACTCGGCCTCGTGAGCGCGGCGACGTGGCTGGCGTCTCGGACAGCGTGCTCGACGCGCTCGCCCGAGCGCTACGGCTCGACGACGCCGAGCGTTCGCACCTGTTCGATCTGGCGCGCGCCGTGCAGCCTCTCACGCCGCCGCCGCGCCGGCGATCGGCCAAGCACCGCATCCGTCCCTCGGTGCAGCAGATCCTCGACGCGATCACCGGCGTACCCGCCGTTCTCAGCAACCAGCGCCAGGACTTCCTGGCGGCCAACGCGCTCGCCCGCGCGCTGTTCGTCGACATGTTCGACGGCCAGGAACGTCCGAACTCCGCCCGCTTCATCTTCCTGGATCGGCGCGCCCGCGACCTGTATCCCGACTGGGACTCGGTCGCGCGCGACGTCGTCGGCGCCCTGCGCTCGGCCGCCGGCAGCAAGCCCGACGCCCTCAGCGACCTCGTTGGCGAGCTGTCCACGCGCAGCGAGGAGTTCCGCCGGTACTGGGCCCGCCACGACGTCCGCTTCCACCTCAGCGGCGTCAAGCGCCTGCACCATCCGCAGGTCGGCGACATGGAGTTCCGCTACGAGGGCCTGGAAGTCATCTTCGACACCGACCTGACCATTTACGCCTACACCGCTGACCCCGGCACGCGATCGGCCGAAGCGCTCGCCCTGCTCGGAAGCCTGGCCGCAACCGCCGCCGCCGAAAAACCGACCCCCGCCCCCTGACGCACGGCCCTTTCCCCGGCCAAGCCACCTCCACGCTACGCGCCCTGCGTCGCGTAGGTCTCCGAGGATCGAGCGCGCACGGCGCAGCCGCCGCTCGTCGCGCAGGGCAACGATCGGGTATCGCCACCGGCAAGTGTCGCCCTGCATGGAAAGCGGCAGTCGCGCTCGCCCGGCGCGACGTGTTCGGGGCCTCGCCCGCCGCCTGAACGTGCTCGGGCGTGGCCGCCCAGCTCGCCAACAGGTCGAGCGCTTCGGCCGAGCGGCTGCCAGGCTCGGCGCTGAAGACGGCCAGGAGCAGTCCGCTGTCGGCTGAAAGCTCCATGACTTCGTAGTCAAGCTCCAGGTCGCCGACGGTCGGGTGGTGCAGTCGCTTGCGACCGGTCTGGTGGTAGCGGACGTTGTGGGTGGCCCACCACTTGAACGGCTCGCTGCGCGTCGACAGCTCGCCGACGAGGTCGCTCAGCGCGCAGTCGTACGGGCTGCGGCCCGCCTCGGAGCGCAGGGCGGCGACGGTGTCCTTGGCGGCCTTCTCCCAGTCGCTGAAGAAGTGCTGCGCCACGGGATCGAGGAAGGTGAAGCGCGCGGCGTTGGGCGGCTGCTCGCGGCTGTCGAACAGCGGGGCGTACAGCGCTCGGCCGAGAGCGTTCGCGAACAGGTAGTCGCCGCGCATGTTGCTCACCGTCGCGGGTGAGCCGATCGAGTCGACGATGCGCTGCACGACCGGCCGGACCTGCTGCGCGCTGGCACGACGACGTCGCTTCGGGGCGACCGGGCCGGCAGCGCGGGCGAGGTCGAAGAGGTGCGCGCGCTCGGCGTCGTCGAGCTGGAGCGCGTCGGCGAGCGCGTCGAGCACGCTGTCGGAGACGCCGGCGGCGTTGCCGCGCTCCAAGCGCTTGTAGTACTCGACGCTCACCCCGGCCAGCGAGGCGACTTCCTCGCGGCGCAGGCCCGGCACCTGGCGACGGCCGAAGGTGCGTAGCCCGGCCTGCTCGGGCGTGACCTTCGCCCGCCGGCTGGTCAGGAACTGCGAGAGCTCGTTGGTCGCGTCCACGTCGTCGAGGTTAAGGCCCGGCTCGCGTTCCGGGGGTGCCCTCTCAGTACCCCTCCAACAGGGCCCCTCCAACCCCTCCGGCCGGGGCATAGTGGCTGGCATGACGAACGCGATCCCCCGCCTCACGCTCAACAACGGCGTCGAGATGCCCGTCCTCGGCTTCGGCGTCTACCAGATCCCCGACGAGCAGACCGAGCGGGCCGTCAGCGACGCGCTGGCCGCCGGCTACCGCTCCCTGGACACCGCCGCCGCCTACCAGAACGAGGAGGCCGTTGGCCGTGCCATCGCCGCGAGCGGCATCCCGCGCGACGAGCTGTTCGTGACCACCAAGCTCTGGATCCAAGACGTCGGCGAGGGCAAGGCCCGGCGGGCGTTCGAGACGTCGCTGGAGCGGCTCGGGCTCGACTACGTGGACCTGTACCTCATCCACCAGCCGTTCGGCGACTACTACCGCTCGTGGCGCGAGATGCAGGAGATCAACCGCGAGGGCCTGGCCAAGGCCATCGGCGTGTCGAACTTCTACGCCGACCGGCTCGTCGACCTGATCCAGCACAACGAGATCACGCCGGCGGTCAACCAGATCGAGACCCACCCGTTCAACCAGCGCACTGCCGACCAGGCGGTCATGCGCGAGCACGGCGTGCAGATCGAGTCCTGGGGCCCCTTCGCCGAGGGGCAGAACAACATCTTCTCGAACCCCGTCCTGAGCGAGATCGGCGCCGCGCACGGCAAGTCCGTCGCCCAGGTCGTCCTGCGCTGGCTCATTCAGCGCGACGTCGTCGTCATCCCTAAGTCGGTCCGCCCGGAGAGGATGCGCGAGAACATCGACGTCTTCGACTTCGCGCTCACCGACGACGACATGGCTCGCATCGCGGAGCTCGACACCGGCGGGACGCTGTTCTTCGACCACGCCGACCCCGAATGGGTGACCCGGCTCAACAGCATCCGCGTCGACTGACTGAAGGGGATCACACCATGAGCACTGAAAACAGCTTGGGGCGCATCGCGGTCATCACCGGCGCCTCCTCGGGCATCGGCGCGGCGACCGCCCGCGCGCTGGCCGCCGACGGCTACCGCGTCGCCTTGCTGGCGCGCCGCGCCGACCGCATCCAGGCGCTGGCCGGCGAGCTCGGCGACGCCGCGATCGCCATCGAGGCCGATGTCACCGACCGCGACTCGCTCGTGGCCGCCGCCCGGCGGATCAAGGACGAACTCGGCGGCGCCGACGTCCTCGTCAACAACTCCGGCGTGATGCTGCTGGCGCCGTTCACCTCCGAGCAGCGTGCGGAGCAGCGCCAGATGGTTGAGGTCAACCTGCTCGGCGCGATGACCGCCACCGAGGTCTTCCTCGACCAGCTCCGCGACGGTGGCGGCGACATCATCAACATCTCGTCGGTCGCCGGGCGCGTCGCCCACGCCGGCGGCGCGGTCTACCACGCCACCAAGTGGGGCCTCAACGGCTGGTCGGAGGCGCTGCGCCAGGAGTTGCAGCCCGACGTGCGCGTGACCGTCATCGAGCCCGGCGCCGTGGCGACCGAGCTCACCGACCACATCACCCACGGCGAGACCAAGCCTCGAACTCCAAGATCGACTGCTCGTCGACGCCGGCCGCGCCCTTGTTGGCCTTGACCCTCAACCAGGCCCGCCAAACGGCCCGCTTGGAGATCGCAAACGACTTCGGGCCTCGGCTCGCTCACCCGGCTCCTCCCACCGACGGTGGTTGACCGCCGAACGAGCCCGGACGACCCGTCCCCTTCGCTGCACCCGCATGACCGGGCTTCACAGCTACTACGAGACGGCCCGCCCCCGTGCCCCGCATCGGTACTCGACCCCTCACGGTTTCAGCCGCCTGGGGCACTCCCTTCCACGCACGACCGCAGGCCGATGCTGCGCCACCGGCCGCCCGCGGGCGCCGGGCGACAGGTTCACACGTTCCGCACAGCAGCCCGGACCACGCTCGCGCCACCTCAATGCCGGACACCGCCCGGCCAGTCGGCAGGCACCCGCCAGGCTCATCCCGGGGCTCCGAAGCATCCCGGGTTTCGATGTCACCTCAATCTTTCGACACGTCATCAGTGGTTCGCTCGCGCTCGCCTTCGTGATCCACACCTGACGCGCTCTCGGCGCGCCTTTGCCACGACGCTCACCACGACGGCTCTTGACGGCCGCAGCTCGGGGTGGTTTGCGGCCCCCGCCTGCACGGCGACCGCGGAGGGCCACCAGACCCAAAAGGCCGGGCTCCTCCATCTCCCGCGCAGCACCGCATCCGGTGATCTGGTCTTCTACATCCAGCCTCCTTCAACGTTCGTGTTCACACCCCCGGACGAAGAGCAGCCGGCTCGCGTGACGCCGCCGAGCCTTCCGCAATCGCGCGAAGCAGGAGCGTTCGCACCGGCAGCGCTCGGTGGTCCCGGTTCCACTGGAGTCTGTGCGAAGCTGACCCGGTCGAAACCGTCGCGGAGACGTGCCATGGACATGGTCGAGGTCGACGGACTCCACATCGGCTATGAACGCGTGGGGAGCGGGCCGGCGCTCCTGCTTCTCCACGGCTATGTGGGAGACGGGCCAACGACCTGGCGGCGGCAGCTCGACGGGCTCTCCGACGAGTTCACGGTCGTCGCATGGGACGCCCCGGGGGCCGGTCGCTCAACCGACCCGCCCGAACGGTTCGGCCTAGACGGCTACGCCGACTGCCTCGCCGGCTTCCTCGAGAGGTTGGGTCTCGACACGGCGTGTGTGGCCGGATTGTCGTTCGGCGGCATCCTCGCCCTTGCGCTCCAGCGCCGACACGCCGCCATGTCGAGCGCCCTGATCCTGGCGTCGGCATACGCCGGCTGGGCCGGTTCGCTGCCTCCCGAGGTCGCCGAGCACCGCCTTCGTCAGGCGCTCGCCTTGGCCGATGGCGCGCCGGAGGCGTTCGTAGCCGCGTTGCTGCCGACGATGTTCTCCAAGACGATGCCGCGTGCGACGGTGGACGACTTCCGCGCCAGCATGCAGGCGTTCCATCCGCGCGGGTTTCGGGCCATGGCGCGGGCGTCCGCCGAGGACGTCCGCGACGTCCTGGCCCACATCGACGTCCCGACGTTGCTCGTGTACGGCAACCAGGATGTGCGAGCGCCGCTGACGGTCGCCGAGGCCCTGCAGGCAGCTATCTCCGGCTCGAAGCTCGTCGTCCTGCCGGACGCCGGTCATCTCTGCAACATCGAAGCTCCCGACGAGTTCAACGTCGCAGTCCGGGACTTCCTCCACGACAGCCACAGCTAGACCGACAGGCGTGGCGCCGCTCTCGCTTCCGCGTCGCGATAGGTTTTGGCGGCGACGTTGGATTCCCTCGTAGCGGGGAGCTTTGCGCCCTCGCGATCACACGGCTAGAGGAGACGAACCGATGCTCGGAGAGAAGCGAGTGGCCACCACCATCCCTGTCCGAGATCCGGCCCAGGCGCGCAGTTTCTACGAGGGGACGCTGGGGCTGAAGTTTTCGCGCGAGCTCGCCGATGGAAGCATCGAATACGAGTGTGGCGGGGGAACCAGTGTGTACACCTACCCCACCGACGAGAACGCCGGAAGGTCACCGGCCACCCTGGCGAGCTTCGAGGTCGAGGACGCCGAGGCGACGGTAAGCGAGATGCGCGACAAGGGCATCACCTTCGAGGAGTACGACATGCCTGGGTTGAAGACCGAGGGCGGCATCGCCGAGGTCGCCGGGTCCAAGGGGGGATGGTTCAAGGACCCGGACGGCAACATCCTGGCCGTGTTCGAGCCGCCGCCCGCCTGAGTCGCGATCGAGCTGAGGAAGCAGAGGGATCGAGGCTGGCGCAGCCACGTGCGTGGCCTCGCCCGCGCCCGGTACCGGGCTCTCGGGGGACGGCCCGCCGATCGCTCTCGGCGCACGGAGCCTGCTTCGGCGGGCTTGCGCGTGGAACGATCGCTACCCATTCGGGAGCGAGCGCTGCCCAATCGAGCCGCTATGACCGCGCTCAATGGCGAGGGGTCTTGCCTCCCCTGGAAGCGTGACCGCAGGACTGTTGCTCGTCGGGCGATGCGGAACGCGACGACTCACCGGAGTACCGGCCAACGGTGCTCCAACTCGTCCAAGGGAGCAGCGAGCGCGAACGCAGTCGCTCCGCGCCGGAGGCAGTCGCCGGGCCGAATGGGCTGGGCGGTCGGCGACCGCTGCCAGAAGCGGAAGCGTGCGAGGACTCCTAAGGAGTTCGCCTCACCCGCGAAGCGTCCTGCCCGTTCGCCGCTCGTGGGATGGGTCGGGCGTCGGAGAGCTCGTGCTCGACCTGGTCGATCCAGGCGCGGTAGGCGGCGACGAGGTGGCGCCCGAGCGATTGGGCGAGCAGCAGGTAGTGCGTGCGGTGCGGCAGATCGAGCGCGCGCTGCTCGGACTCCGCGAGCAGCGCCTCGACCGCTTCGAGCTGCGGGCGCATCGCCGCGAGGCTGGCGACGATCTCGTCGTCGTCGAGCATGTCGCCGGCGAGCAGGCGCACGTGCGCCTGGTCGCGGATGGCGGCGTAGGGTGCTGGCCGGCGCGCCCAGTCCCGGAGGGCGGCGCGGCCGGGATTGGTGAGGTGGTAGACGCGGCGTGAGCGGGTCTTGCCCGGCTCGGCCGTCGCGCTGACCCAGCCGAGCCGCTCGAGCCGCTTGGGCTCGGCATAGACCTGGCTGGGCGCCGAGGACCAGAACGCGGGGCCGCCGCGACGCACGTAGTCGACGAGGTCGTGTGCGCTCGCGCCGCCCTCGCCGATCAGGGCGAGGATCGCGTAGCTGAGCGGGATCGGCTTTGGGGTTGACAGCGGGCTCATTGACGGATAGAAGCTCCAATATTGGAGCTTATCGATCGAGGAGATGGCATGGCGGACTGCACCGCGCTGCGGATCGAGGAGATGGAGCACGCCTTCGGTGGAGCGTTCGTGCGCGCCCGCGCATCGCTGGGGGTGATGGGCTTCGGGATGCAGGTGATCCAGCTGCCGCCCCAGTCGGGCGAGATGGCGCCCGAGCACGACCACCTGCATGACGGGCAGGAGGAGGTCTACCTACTGCTCGACGGTTCGTGCGAGATCGACGTCGCGGGCGAGCGGATCGACCTCGGCTGCGGCACCTTCGTGCGCGTCGGCCCCGGGGAGCGGCGCCGGCTGCGCAGCGGCACACGAAGCGCGCGCGTACTGGCGATCGGCGCCTGCCCCGGCCGCGCGTACTCACCGCCGCCCAACTCCGAGCTCGGCGGCCCGGAGATCCTCGCGCCGACCGCGAGCACCTCGATGTCCGGCTGATCAACAACGCCACGACCAGCGACCGACAGGAGACAGCAATGGCACTCGGCATCTACTTCGCCGTGCAGGGCATGACCGCTGAGAAGTTCGCGACAGTCCACGAGCAGCTCGCCGCGATCGGCCAGGCCAACCCACCGGGCCGCACCTTCCACGCGGGCTTTCACGTCGGCGACGGAATCCACGTCTTCGACGTCTGGGAGTCCCACGAGACGTTCGAGGCATTCGGCCAGCACCTCATGCCGATCCTCACCGAGAACGGAATCGACCCCGGCGAGCCGCGAATCGGCGAGATCGAGCTGCTGATGACCCCGGCGTAGATCTGGACCGGCGTCGGGTGGCCCGCCGGTGTAGGCGCACCCGGCCCGTGCCCCGTCATCATCAAGAGTCCCGCTGGAGGGGGTGAGGCACTTCGGCGCCGGTTCCGGCACTCGCCCCCGCAGTCCGGGGCAGGCTTCTGCTCCTAGCGCGACCGTTGGGCGCGCCGCCCGCTATCCGTCCCGGCGCGAAGGGACAGTGCGCGGAATAGGGCCTCGAATGGTGCGCCGTGCGCGTCGTCGGGCTTCAGGATGGCGTGTTTCCCACGCCCGCTCGCAGCTCGAGGGCCACGTCGAGGACGTGCGCCGCCTGGCCTACGTCGCCTTCACCCGCGCGCGCGAGCGGCTCGCGCTCTCCTGGGCGGCCCAGCGCCACGGCCGCCCGCAGCTCGCCTCGCGCTTTCTGGCCGAGGCGCTCCCGCAGCTGGCAGCACGCCGGGCGGCCTGAGTCGTCGGCGCCCGTTGCGCTGTTGGTGCCGCCGATCGCCGCCCGCCACCTTGGCAGGCACTCCCGCCGTCCGCTACACACCCATCGGAGCACCGATGTCCAGACCAACCCCGTCGAGGAAGGCGGCCGACGCCGAACGCGAACGGTCCCGCGCGTTCCTGCGACTGCCGATGGACGAGCGGCTGCGGCGCGGCGTGGCCTTCTCGAAGTTCGCGCTGCGCAACTTCGGCGCCGCCCGGCGGGCGAAACGGTGAGCGAGGACCGCTTTGAGCCCGCCGACATCCTGCGCGCGCTCAACGCCCGGCATGTCGACTACCTGCCGATCGGCGACCTGGCGGTGATCCGCCGCGCTCGACGACCTCGACGCAGCTGGCCGGTATCGACGCGCAGCTGCACGGGATCGGGCTCGACGCCGCGACACTCGCGCAGGGCGCGAACTTCACGCTCACGAACCGCCGCGGCGGCCTCGACGTCATGCAGGACGTGCGCGGGGCGCGCCCCTACGCCGACCTGGCCGCCGACGCCGTGCCACGCAGCTGGACGACGTGCCCGTCCGCGTCATCGCACTTCACGACCTGCGCGCGCTCAAGCACGCCGGCGACCGGCCGCGCGACCGCGAGGACCTGCGGGCACTCGACGAGCCCGAACAGCTCGACCAGTAGCGACCGCGAACGGCCGCGCCCCTCGCGAGCAGGCCTGCGCGAGGCCGCTGCGCGCGCTCCGCGCCGCCTGATCAGTCCGGCCCGTGCCGGGCGTCGGCCGACGGTGGGTCGACGATGTTCAGCGGCGGCGGGGTGCGCAGCTGGAAGTGCATGTAGTCGTGGACGCTCGACGTGCCGAGCCACTGGAGATTGCCGGCATCGCTACCAGATAGCGCGCCGACGAGCACCGGCGGGAGGTTCATGAAGCCGTGTGCGGCGACCGTGCCGGGGGTTCCCTCCGACTTTGCTCCCACGCGCTTTCCCGACGTCCCCTTAACGAACGAGGCACGGAAGGCGGCTCCCACGAGGCCGACCGTGGAGATGGCCTTGGCGAGGGCCTCCGGCGGCTCGGGAGCGGGCGGGGGCTTCGGTCCGGCCCTCCTTCCCTGCTTCTTCTTCGCCTTGGTGTATGCGGCAGCGGCCGCCGCCGCGGCGGCGTCGGCGGGTGCGATCTCCGGCCACAGGACCGCGCGCAGCGCCTTCTGGCGGTCCTCCCTCTTTACGTGGGTGGCGGCGTCGAACACGTCATCGGCCTCCGGTGCCTCGAGCAGCGGCAGGCCGGCGCCCGCCCGACCCTTGTTGGCGAGCTGGAAGAGGATCGGCTTGATGGTGGACTCGCTCTCCATCGCGGCTGTGTACTCGCGGCTGATGCGGCGCAGGTCCTCGGCCGCCTCCTCGATCTGCCCGGAGCTCTTGCCCGCGGTCTCGAAGGCCCGCCGATCGTCCCCCGGTGACCGCCTTGACCGGGTCCAGTCCGCCACCCGTGCCGATGTTTGGGTTCTTGGTGGACTGGATGTCGATCGCCCAGCCGAAGCTGTGGTCGGAGAGGCGATGCTTGGCGTTCTGATTCGGGCGGATGTTCGTGCTGAACCAGTCGCTGGCGGCGGCGTCGAGCTCGGCCTCCTCCTCCTTGGACAAGAGGCCGGCGATCCGGTGCAGCTTGACGTGGATGGTGGCTCGCGTCAGGGCGTCTTGGAGCTTCGGATGGACGAGCGTGTCCTTCTCGCGGCCGAGGAACTCGCCCTTGACGAGCTGCGCGTAATACGCGATGGCGCGCTTGATGGCCTCGCGCGGTCCGTCGGCGAGCGCGCCGAACTGCACGAGCACTCCGACCCGAACGTCGCCCCACTTCTTCTTCGCGAGGCGCGCGAGGTTCCCCTCCAGCAACGCGAGCTCCGTGCTCGCCTGCTCCTCCTGGTCCAGCGGCTCCTCGGGGGCCTCGACGTCGGCGTCCGGGTCGGCGCTGGGAATCAGGCGGGCCAGGATCATGGTCAGGATCCGCCGGCGCACCGCCGCGACCTTGCCCCAGTCGGTTTCCGGCCGCCGGCCCTTCCTCGTCGTCGTGCATGCCGTCTTGATCGCTTGCAGCGACGCCTCTGCCTCGGGGCTGTAGAGCGCCCCCCAGACGTCGCGGAGCGGGTTGTCCGCCTTCAGCTTCTTCGGTGCGGCGCCGCTTCTGATCAGGCGGTGGGTGAGGACGCCCGGGAGGTGCATGGGGGCGGCCTTGCCGCCGACCTGCTCCTTGCTTCCGATGAGCGGATCGACACTACCCCGGTGTCCCCGGGCTTGTGCGGTCGCCGCCGGGGGTGCGGGTTGCGTGAGGGAGCGAGCGCGCCGACGGTCAGTTCCGTAAGGGGATCGATGACTGAGACCCAGGTGGGGGAGGCCGCGCCCGCGACACTGGCTGTCGGACCGGGACGCCGTGAGGACCAGCCGGCGCGGGGGTTGCTGTGCGGATCCGCCTGCGTCTGAAACTACGAGTCCGACTGCTGCTCAGCGCGCTCGCGTGACGGACGGAACGTCGCCGATCCCGTTCTGCTCGAGCAGGAACCGCTGCGGGTACACGGGCGGCGGGCCGGCGGGCGCCTCGAGCCGGGCGCGCTCGTCCTCGGTGAGCGCGACGCCGTCGGCGGCGAGCAGGTCGTCGAGCTGTTCGAAGGTGCGCGGACCGACGATCGGCGCGGTCACGCCGGGCGTGCCGAGCAGCCATGCGAGCGCGACCTGCGCGATGGTGGCGCCGCGCGCCTCGGCGATCTCGGCTGCCGCGTCGACCACGGCGAAGTTGCGTTCCACCGCGCGACGGTGGTACGCCTCTTCGAGCGTTTCGTCCGCGCCGGCGATCCGGCTGCCCGCGGGCGGGCGCTCGCCGCGCCGGTACTTGCCGCTGAGGAAGCCGGCGCCGAGCGGGCCCCACGGGATCGTGCCCAGCCCGGCGGCGCGGCAGAACGGCAGGATCTCGGTCTCGATCGAGCGCTCGATGAGCGAGTACTGGGGCTGCAGCGAGATGAACGGCGCCCAGCCCTCGCGGTCCTGGGTGGCGACCGCCCACGCCAGCAGCCAGGCGGGGAAGTTGGAGGCGCCGAGCGCGCGCACCTTGCCGGCGCGCACGAGCGCGTCGAGCGCCTCCAGCGTCTGCTCCAGCGGCGCGTCGGGATCGGGCGCATGCACCTGGTAGAGGTCGATCACGTCGACGCCCATGCGGCGCAGGCTCGCGTCGCACGCCTTCACGATCCGGTTCGGTGCGAGCCCCTGGCCGCCGGGATCGGAGACCGCAAAGCGGCACTTGGTGGCGAGCACGACCTCGTCGCGGTGCTGGCGCAGCCACGGCGCGAGCGTTTCCTCCGAGCCGCCGTCCGAGTAGACATCGGCGGTGTCGACAAGGTTGCCGCCCGCCTCCACGAAGCGGTCGAGGATCCGGTGGGACTCCTCGACCGGCGTCTTGGCGCCCATCAGCATCGTGCCGATCGCCAAGCGGCCGACGGTGAACGGTCCGAGCGTCGTGGTCTCCATCGGGGCTCCCGTCATCGGGCCGCGCCGGCGAGCCGCAGGAACGCAAGTCCGACGCGCTTCGGCTGCAGTCGGCGCACCTGGCGCGACGGCGCTGCGGGGAGAACTGGGTCGCGTGGCCCGGCTCCCGACACGGCCCGGCGGGTCACGGCAGTGGCTTGGATGATCGCAATCGGATACATCGGCAACAGCGTGCCCCCACGCGCCAGTAGCCACAAGTCGACATCCGCGAGTCTTATAAGCTGGGCTAATGTCGATCGATCCGCGGCGCCTGCTGACCTTCCGCGAAGTCGCCCGCCAGCGCTCGTTCTCGCGCGCCGCCGAAACGCTGTCGCTCACGCAATCCGCCGTTTCCCAGCAGGTCGCCGCGCTCGAGCGCCAGCTCGGGACGCGGCTGCTGGACCGCCGCCCGGGCGGCCTGCGGCTCACTTCACCCGGCGAGCAGCTGCTCGAACACGCCAGCGCGATCGCCGACCGCCTCACCCTCGCGAACGCTCAGATCGCCGAGGAAGCCGCCGCCGAGCGCCGCGAGCTGCGCATCGGCGCCTTCCCCAGCGCCCTGGCCACGATCGTTCCGGCCGCCGTCTCCGCCTTGCTTGCAACAGCGCCCGACTTGCACGTCAGCGTCACCGAAGGCCGCACAGACGCGCTCGCACGCGGCGTGCGCGACGGCTCGCTGCATCTCGCCGTCGCCTTCCAAGACGCCCACGCCGCCCGCCACGAGCACCCAGGCACCCGCCGGCACGACCTCTTCACCGAACCCATGGTCGCCGCCCTGCCACCCCACCACCGCCTCCGCCGCCACGACCCGATCGCCCTCTCAGACCTCGCTCACGATCCCTGGACCGCTCCTTCACGCGACGGCCTGATCACGCGCGCCTGCGCCCGAGCCGGCTTTACGCCCCGCATCGCCTACCTCTCCAGCGACCCGCTCTCGATCCGCGCCATCATCGCCGCCGGACTCGCCGTCACCCTCACCCCGCGGCTGCTCGCCACCCACCTCCACGGCGTCCACATCACCACCGTGCACGACCAACCCGCCCAACGCGACGTCTACGCCCTGCTACCCGACACCGGCGCCCGCACGACCGACGAGCAGCTCATCGCCGCCCTGGCAGACACCGCCGCCAAACCAGGCAACTGCAACGCCTGACCCAACCGGCCGAGCAGGCCCGCACTCGCGCTGTACAGCATCCCGAGCTCACCGCACACGGCCCCCGCACGAGGCCATCCTGCGCCCCTCCACGTCGACCTGCCGTCCCGCAAGCCGAACCCCTTGCGGCATGCTGCAGCCGCTGAACACAGACATAAGACGCTGAATGCGGCGGGTCCGGAGGGGGTTGCCACCATCTGCGATCGAGGACTGAGAGCGCGTCGTAGGGACGCCGACTTCCGACGTTGTCGCGATGCCGAGGACTCGTGGATGCCGTCCTGAGCCACGCGTTCCTCCACGAGGTCCTGGAGGACGTCGGCGAGGCGATCCGCATGCTCGTTCGGGAGGACTGCGGCGCAGATCATCATGGGATCGGGAGCAGCCTCGAAGCCGAGCGTGCAGCGCTGTGGGTGAACTCGCTGTCGGGCGCGAGGACGAAGCTTGTCCCATGGATCTCCAGAGCTGCTTCCGGGCTCGCCGTTGACGTCAAGTAGCGCGCACACCGCCGCGACCCATCCCGGCCTTTGCCGCCGGCGCGACCGGCGTGTCCAGCCCGGCCGGAAGGGCGGCCACGGTGTCATCGAGCGTGGCCGCAGTGAGCGCTTCCCTGCCGGTGGCGCGGCTCGTCTTGGTTTGAGATGATCGGCATAAGCGACCGAAAGGAGGGGGGACATGCGCCGTCTCGTCCGCTTCACTGGACTCGTCGCGGTCTGCGTGTTCGCCGTCGCCGCGCCGGCACAGGGCCAGGTTGGACCGCTTACGGCGGTAAGCGGCACCAGTCCGTTCGCACCGGGATGCAACGGCGCGCCGCAGTCCGGGACCGAGTACCGCAACGCCGAGGTCGAGCCGCACGTCAACGTCAGCGTCGCCGACGCGAGGAACGTCGTCGGCGCCTGGCAGCAGGACCGCTATTCCAATGGCGGCGCCAACGGCCAGCTGGCGGCCTACTCGCTCGACGGCGGGGACACCTGGGCGAGCCCGCCGCTGTCGCCCGCGTCGAACACGGGCCAGGCGAAGTTCAGCCGCTGCACGTTCGGCAACGCAGCCAACGGCGGCGACTTCGAGCGCGCCACCGACCCGTGGCTCGGCTCGTCGCCGAACGGCGTGCTGCACCAGGTGTCGCTCGTCTTCAACGACACGAACGTGGAGAACGCGATCCTGACCGCGCGGTCGACCGACGGCGGCGGCAACTGGGAGGACCCGGTCACCGTCAAGTTCGACGACAACGCGACGATCTTCAACGACAAGGAGACGCTGACCGCGAACCAGTACGACTCGCGCTTCGTCTACGTCACCTGGCAGCGGCTCGTCTTCCCGCGCGAGCAGGCCAGCGCGCGTGCTGCGATCAACGCGCCCGTGTTCCGCTCGGTTGCCTGGTTCGCGCGCTCGGACGACAACGGCCGAAGCTACGACGTGGTCAAGCCGGTGTTCGACCCGGGCACGTTCAACCAGACGATCGGCAACCAGATCGTCGTGCTGCCGAACCGCGACCTCGTGATGGTGTTCAACTGGATCCGCAACGTCGGCAACCCCCGGAACCGCGGATTCACGGCAGCCGTGATCCGGTCGACCGACAACGGCGACAGCTGGTCTCGCCCGATCGTCATCGACCGCATGCTCACCGACGGCGTGCGTGACCCGAGCGACGGGCATGCCGTCCGCACGGGCGACCTCATCCCGCAGATCGCCGTCGACGACCGCACCGGAAAGCTCTACGTCGTCTGGCAGGACGACCGCTTCACCGGCCAGGAGCAGATCGCGATGGCGACTTCCACCGACGGTGGCCGCAGCTGGAGCCGCGCGCGGCGCATCAGCAACGTCGGCGGCGCCAACCAGGCGTTCACGCCGTCCGTGACGGTTGCCGACGACGGCGACGTTGCAGTCACGCACTACGACTTCCGCAACGACGCCGGGACGCCCGGCGCGCCGCTGACCACCGACAGCTGGATCCTGCGCTCGACCAATGGCGGCGCGACGTTCAGCGAGGAGATGATGGGCGCGCCGTTCGACATGACGACGGCGCCGGACGCCGGCGGCTACTTCGTCGGCGACTACGAGGGCCTCGACTTCGGCCTTGGCGGCTTCAAGCCGTTCTTCGCGCGCGCGAACGACGGCAACTTCGCCAACCGCACGGACGTGTTCGCGACCACCGCGCCGTAGCCACGAGGAGCCGAGCGGGCGCGGCGCGAAGGCGCCGCGCCCGCGATCCTCAGGCGATCGTCCAGCCGGGCCGAGGGGCCAGCAGTCGTGACGCGCGGGCGAACCGCGAGGAGGCGGGCGGCGGTGTCGGGGATGACCGAGGACCAGTTCATCGCTTGGGTCCGCGCTCGGGTGGACGCGCCGGGGAACTGAGAGGGAACATGCTCGCCACGGGGCAGCGATCACGCCGGGACAGCCGAACGGCAGAAAACGCGCTGTAGAGCCAAATGAATGACCCGCTATAACCGCTCGCGACCCCCCAGGAGCTGGATCGCACCCAGGAGGTCGGGGGTTCGAGTCCCCCTAGGTCGCCAACCAGAACGCCTTCGTCCGCCCGGGCTGCGCCGCGGCCGGTCCGGAACGCCGCCGGCCCTCCTCGGGGTCAATGAACAGCGACGGACGGCGAACGGCCGGCCGGCCCGCGGCGTCCGGACTGCGCGTGACTCCAGGTGGGTCGCGGCCCCCGGAGTCACGCCACCGCCCATGACGTTTTCTCACCCGTCCGTCGGGGAACGTCTCTCCCCGGAGCCTGTATACGGCTCCGTGAGGACAGCAGGCGCAGATCGCTCGGAGACCGACAACCCTCGTCGTGAGGCCTGGACTTCCGCGGGGGATGTCGGCGACCGCCCAGGGGAGGTAGTTCATGAATCGTGCTCGACGTCTGGGCCTGACGGTCCCGCTGGTGGTAACCGCGTTCGCGTTCGGGATCGCCGGTTGCGGGGGCGATGACGGGGAGGATGCCGGCGGCGGCGCCGACGGCACGATCATCCACGGCACCACCGACCCGCCGGTCTCCTACGACCCCGCCGGTTCGTACGACCTCCCGTCGTGGAACATCATCTACAACACCCATTCGTTCCTGCTCCAGATCCCGCCAGGCGGCAATCAGCCAGAGCCGGACGCAGCCGAGTCCTGCGAGTTCACCGATCCGAGGACGTTCGAGTGCACCCTCAAGCAGGGCCTCAAGTTCTCGGACGGCTCCGCTCTCACCGCGGAGGACGTGGTCTTCTCGTTCGAGCGCAACCTCGAGATCGCCGATCCGCAGGGCGCGTCCTCGCTGTACACCAACATGCGGAGCGTCGAGGCGCCGGACGACAGCACCGTCGTCTTCGAGCTCAAGCAGCCCGACTCGACGTGGCCCTTCAGGCTGACCACGGGCGGTACCGGCATCGTGCCGTCGGACACCTACCCTGCCAACAAGGTCCAGCCGAGCACCGACACGGTGACCTCCGGCCGCTACGTCGTCGCGCGGTTCCAGCCCGGCCAGCAGACGGTGCTCGAGCCGAACCCGGAGTACACCGGGGACGACCCGGCCCAGGGCATCGTGATCGTCCAGCAGTTCGACACGTCGTCGGCGCTCAAGCTGGCGGTCGAGCAGGGCGAGGTCGACATCGCGTACCGCAGCCTCGGCCCGACCGAGATCGAGGACCTGCGCGGGTCGGAGAGCGTCGAGGTCGTCCAGGGCAACGGCATCGAGATCCGGTACATGGTGTTCAACCTCGAGCAGCAGCCGGGCGCGTCCGACGAGAAGAAGAAGGCGATCCGCCAGGCGGTGGCGATGACGGTCGACCGCCAGGCGATCGCGGAGAACGTCTACAACGGCACGGTCCGCCCGCTGTACTCGATGGTCCCCGAGGGCCTCGAGTTCCACGTCCCGGCCTTCGCGGACGCGTACGGCGAGGAGCCCGACCCGGACGGTGCCGAGCAGGTGCTGCGGGGTGCCGGCGTGGAAACCCCCGTCCGGATGAAGATCTGGTGGACGCCCTCGCACTACGGGCCCGGCTCGGCGGATGAGTACACCGAGATCAAGCGCCAGCTCGACGGCAGCGGCCTGTTCGAGGTCAGCCTCGACTCGACGGAGTGGAACCAGTACTCGGAGGCCGCGTTCACGGACCGCTACCCCGTGTACCAGCTCGGCTGGTTCCCGGACTACCCCGACGCCGACAACTACACGACGTCGTTCTACTCCGGGGAGAGCTTCCTCAACCACCATTACTCCAACCAGGAGATGGACAGGCTGCTCACCGAGCAGCAGCAGGCGACCGCCGAGGAGGGCCGGGCCCAGGCGCTGGAGCGGATCCAGGAGATCGGCGCCGAGGACGTACCGACCATCCCGATCTGGCAGGGCGATCAGATCGCGGCGGTGAGGGACGGGGTCCAGGGGGTCGAGGACACGTTCGACCCGTCGTTCCAGTTCCGGTACTGGCTGGTCAGCAAGTAGTGCTTGACGTGGCTCGCGGGATCGCGCCCCGAATCAGGCGCGGCCCGCGCGCCGCGCCTGCCGCGCTCCTCGGACGGGCGCCCCGGTGAGCCGCCACGGCACCTCGCTGAGAACGTACCTGCTCACGCGCGTCGTCCTGGCCGTGCCGACGGTGATCATCCTCATGACGATGGTCTTCCTGCTGATGCGGGTCGCGCCCGGCGACCCCATCCAGGCGGCATTGGGGGGCCAGCTTCCCCAGGAGGAGCTCGAACGGCGGCGCGAGGCCGTCGGCCTCGACCGGCCGATCGTCATCCAGTACCTCGAGTACCTCGGCGACGTCGCCACCGGCGACTTCGGCCAGACGCTCACCGAGGACCGCGCGGTCACGTCGATCGTCCTCGACAACGGCAGCGCGACCCTCGAGCTGACGTTCTTCGCGTTCCTGATCGCGCTCGTGGTGGGACTCGGGATCGGGCTCCTCGCCGGGCGCTTCCGGGACACGCCGATCGACGTCGGGGGGCGATTGTTCGGCATCGTGATCTACGCCGCGCCCGTCTTCTTCACGGGATTCCTCGCCCAGCTCCTGTTCGCCAGCGAGCTCGGCTGGTTCCCGACGTCCGGGCGGGTGAGCCCGGTGACCGAGTTCGAGCTCGACAAGCCGACCCACTTCTTCCTTCTCGACTCGCTGATCGCGGGCGACCCGGATGCCTTCTGGGACGTCGTCTCCCATCTCGTCATGCCTGCCGTGACCCTTGGTCTGCTGATCAGCGGCGTGCTGATCCGCCTCGTCCGCGTGAACATGCTGCAGACGCTGAAGGGCGACTACGTCGAGGCGGCGCGGGCGCGCGGCATCGGAGAGCGCAACGTGGTCGTGCGGCACGCCTTCCGCAACGCGCTCGTGCCCGTGGTCACGGTCGCGGGGCTTCAGTTCGCGATCCTGCTCGGCGGCGCGATCCTCACCGAGGAGACCTTCAACTGGCCCGGGATCGGCTCGGAGCTCGTCCGCTACCTCGACGAGCGCGACTACATCGCCGTGCAGGGGATCATCACGGTCTTCGCGCTGGCGGTGGTCGCGGTCTCGCTGATCATCGACCTGATCAACGCGTTCGTCGACCCGAGGGTGAGGTACTGAGTGGAGGCGGGCGCCCGACAGGCCGGCGCGACCGCGCCGCCCGCCCGGCGGAGGCCGAGGCTCGCATCGCTGCGGCGGGCGCTGCGGCCGATCCGCGAGGCGCGGGGCGTGCCCAGGCTGATGCTCTACGCCGGGTTCGCGATCGTCGCCATGTTCGTGACGCTGGCGGTCTTCGCCCCGCTGATCGCCCCCTACGACTTCGCGCAGTTCAGCTCGGACGACGTCCGCTTCGAGAAGTATGGCTCCCCGTCGGCCGATCACCTCCTCGGGACCACGGTGCGGGCCGAGGACGTGCTCGCGCGCGTGATCTTCGGATCCCGGACGGCACTCCAGGTCGTGGTCCTCGCCGTCGGCTTCGCCCTCTCGATCGGCGTCCCGCTCGGGCTCTTCTCCGGGTACATCGGGGGAAGGTTCGACCGCGCCCTCGTGCTGGTCATGGACGCCCTGTTCGCCTTCCCGTACCTGCTGCTCGCGATCGTCGTCGCATTCCTGCTCTCCGACACGATCGGCCGGGGCGTGATGACGGCGGCGCTGGCGATCACCGTCACGTACGTGCCCCAGTACTTCCGCGTCGTCCGCAACCACGTGATCAGCGTGCGCGAGGAGCCCTACGTGGAGGCCGCCCGCGCACTCGGGGCGAAGCGGCGCACGATCATCCGCCGCTACGTGTTCTCCAACGTGATCCAGAACGTGCCGCCGATCGCGACCCTGAACGCCGCGGACGCGATCCTCACCCTCGCCGCGCTCGGCTTCCTCGGCTACGGGATCCAGCCGACCGAGGCCGCCGAATGGGGCTACGACCTGCAGCGCGCGATTGCCGACGCGGGGGCGGGGATCTGGTGGACCGGGCTCTTCCCGGGGCTGGCGATCGTCCTCCTGGTGACCGGGTTCACGCTCGTGGGGGAGGGGCTGAACGACGTCCTCAACCCCGTGATCCGCCAGCGGCGCATCGCCAAACCGACGATCCCGGCGCCGGCCGGGGCGGGAGCGCCGGTGGCCGGCGAGCGCCCCCGATTCAAGCGAGGGACGTCTCCGTGACCACGGAACCGGTCCTCTCCATCAGGGACCTGCGGATCTGGTACGGAACGCACGGGGACCCGGTGCGCGCGGTGGACGGCGTCTCGCTCGACCTGCGGGCGGGCGAGACGGTCGGCCTCGTCGGCGAGTCCGGCTGCGGCAAGTCCACGCTCGGGCGCTCCATCCTTGGCCTCGCGCCCGAGAACGCCGCCGCGGCGGGCGAGATCCGCTACGGCGGGCGCAACCTCGTCGCGGCCACGGCGCGCGAGCTCCGCTCCCTGCGCGGGCCGGATCTCGGCCTGATCTTCCAGGAGCCGATGACCCGGCTGAACCCGCTGCTCACGATCGAGGACCACTTCCTCGAGACGCTGCGCGCCCACGAGTCGGGCTTGGGGCGCGAGCAGATGCGCCGGCGGTCGCTCGAGACGCTCGCGGGCATGGGGATCCCCCCGACGCGCTTCCGCCAGTACCCGCACGAGTTCTCGGGCGGCATGCGCCAGCGGATCATGATCGCGCTGGCGCTGGTGCTCAGGCCGCGGGTGCTCGTCGCCGATGAGCCGACCACCGCACTCGACGTGATCGTCGAGGCGCAGATCCTGGCCATCCTCGCCGACCTGCGCCACAACTTCGACACCGCCCTGCTGCTGATCACCCACAACCTCGGGATCGTCGCCGAGGCCTGCGACCGGGTGGCGGTGATGTACGCGGGGCAGATCGTCGAGGAGGGCGATGCCCGGGAGGTGCTGACCGAGCCGGCGCATCCCTACTCGCGGGAGCTGCTGCGCTCGATCATCTCGCTCTCGACGACGGGCCTGCACTACATCCCTGGCGCCCCGCCCGACCTGGTCCATCCCCCGCCGGCCTGCCGCTTCCATCCACGCTGTCCCGACGCCATGCGGGTGTGCGCGGTCAAGGATCCGATCGAGGTCCCGGTGGGCAGGACGCAGCGGGTGTCGTGCTGGCTCCACGGTCCCTTCGACGAGGTGCCGGATGGCGGGGCCGAGCCGCTCGAGCGGGAGCAGATCGCCGCGGCCGAGGAGGCCTGACATCGCTACGCAAGAGCAACGGGGAGAGGCGCTGCTCGAGGTCCGCGAGCTGAGGACGCACTTCTCGCTCAGGGGGTCGTTCCTCGATCGCGTGCGGGGGCGGGAGGTCGCCTCCGTCAAGGCCGTGGACGGCGTGAGCCTCACGCTGCGGCGCGGCGAGGTCCTCGGGATCGTCGGGGAGTCGGGGTCGGGCAAGACGACGCTCGGCCGCACCCTGATGGGGCTGATCGAGGCCTCGAGCGGCTCGGTGCTGTTCGACGGGCGCGACATCACCCACCTCGGCGAGAAGCGGCTCCGGCCGGTGAGGCGGCGGCTCCAGATCGTCTTCCAGGATCCCCATGCATCGCTCAACCCGGCGATGACGATCGCGGCGTCGGTGGGTCATCCCCTCACGATCCACGGGGTCGTGAGCGACGAGGACGAGTTCGGGGCGAGGGTCGCCGAGGCCCTCGAGCGCGTCGGCCTGGCCCCCGCGCAGCAGTTCATGGACAAGTATCCCGGCGACCTCTCCGGCGGCCAGAAGCAGCGCGCCGCGCTGGCCCGCGCGATCATCCTGGACCCGGACGTCCTGATCGCCGACGAGCCGGTCTCGATGCTCGACATGAGCGTGCGGGCGAAGATCCTCGAGTTGATGGGCGAGCTGAAGCAGCAGCTCGACCTCACCTACCTCTACATCACGCACGATCTCGCCACCGCCAAGTACTTCTGCGACCGGATCGCGATCATGTACCTGGGCCGGATCGTCGAGATCGGGCCGGCGCACGACATCTACGACGACCCCAAGCACCCGTACACGGCCGCCCTGCTGCGGGCGATCCCCGAGCCGGATCCACGCAGGAGCGTGCCGCGCGACCTCCCGCGAGGGGAGGTGCCCGATGCCGTCAACCCGCCGCTGGGGTGCCCGTTCCATCCTCGCTGCCCCAGCGCGTTCGAGGTCTGCGGCTGGGAGAGCAGGGACCTTCGAGCACTGGTGGAGGAGCGCTGGACGAGGCTGCCCGAGGAGCAGTTCGAGGGCGAGCGCGCCATCCTCGGCGAACTGGACTCGCTCGACGCGCCCGTCACGGAGGCCCGGCTCGAGGCCGCGCCCGGGCATGGCGGCGACGAGGCCCTCGAGATCGTCGAGCGCCTGAGGCAGGACCGACCCGACGACCCGTTCTGGCGGGGGGTTGCCGAGGTCCGTGCCGAGCCTGCGGCGGTGGTGGTGCGCTTCCACGAGGGGATCGTGCCCCGGGAGGTCTCCGCCGCGATGTCGCGGGTGCGCTGCCACCTGCACGATCCCGAGCCGCTCGCCCGTGCCCGGGAGCTCAGCGGCGCCGAGGCGGGCAGCGGCTGAGCTCTTCACCGCGCGCTCCGTTGGCCGTCGGCCAGAATCCGAACGCCGCGTGGCCGGGTCCAACCGCTGGTGATGGCTCGAGGGCGAACGTGGGCGGTTGCCGGCTTGGTCGCCGCGGCGGTGGCGCTCGCGGGCTGCGGTGGCGCCAACGCCGGGCGGGGGACGCCGGAGCCGGCCGGGGGCGTGCCCGCGGAGCCGGTCGTGGACCCCGGCGGAGTGCCGATCGTCGATCGTTCGCGGCACAGCGTCCCGCTGGGGGAGGTTGTGTTCGACACGTTCGATGGGCGCTTCGTGCCGCTCGAGTCCGCGTCGGAGGCGCGGGTTCGCGCTGTGCGCGACGCGATCCGTCCGGTCTATCGCCCGCGTCACGGCAGCGCTCGGGCGCTGCCGTGGCTCGGCGACGACGACCTCGTGATCGGTGTTGCGGGTGCGGGCGGCGCATACGCGTACCCAGTCAAGGTCCTGAACGTGCGCGAGATCGTCAACGACGTGATCGCCGGGCGGCCGATCGTGGTGACCTACTGTCCGCTGTGCGGCAGCGGCGTCGTGTACAGCCGCGCGCTGGCGGGGCGGACGCTGGCGTTCGGCAACACGAGCGCGCTGTACGAGTCCGACCTGGTGATGTACGACCACCAGACGGGCTCGTACTGGTTCCAGGTCGTCGGGCAGGCGATCGTGGGCAGGCTCACCGGCGAGCGGCTCGAGCCGCTCCCGTCGGCGACCATGCCGTGGGCGCGGTGGCGGCGGCTGCACCCGGACACCCGGCTGCTCGCCGGCGACGGGGACGACCGATTCGACGACCGCTACGCGGAGGACGCGTTCGCCGCATACCCGGCGAGCGTCGACCGCGGCGAGTTCGCCTTCCCGGTGTCAAAGCCCAAGCTCGACCGCAGGCTGCGCGCGGCGGAGGTGGTAGTCGCCGTCGCGGCCGGCGGGGACTCCCGTGCCTATCCGGTCGAGCGCATCGGCACCGCGGCCGTGAACGACGAGCTCAGCGGCGTGCCGGTCGTAGTGTTCGTCCGCCGCGGCGCGGACGCGCCGTTTCGGGCCAGTGCGCGCGGTCGGCGGCTGACCTTCGAGCTGCGCGACGGGCGCTTCGTCGACCGGCAGACGCGCACCACATGGGACCTGGCGGGTCGCGCCGTGGCAGGACCGCTTCAGGGCGTGACCCTCGAGCCGCTGCCCAGCCGCCGGGCGTTCTGGTTCTCGATCGCGATCGCCGAGCCGGGCATCGGAATCCACGCCTCTCGCGGCAGGTCACGCGGCCGCGCCAGCCTTCCCTAGCCCGGCCGGATCTCGGCTCCCGTTTCGAGTCCCCGGCACGCCCGCGACCTTGCAGGCCGCCACGTACGCCGCCGCGCGGGCGTCCACACCGGAGGCGAGCGCACGGGCCACGCGCCCGATCAGCCGTGTGAGGCTCAGGCGCGCTGCGAGGTGGTCCGATCCGCCCGCGTGTAGGGCACTAGCCTCCGTCTCATGCTCGTGCTGTCGTGGAGCGGGGGAAAGGACTCGGCGCTCGCGCTGCGGGCGCTGCGCCAGGAGCAGCGCATGGCGCCGGCGGCATTGCTCACCACCGTCACCGAGGACTACGGCCGGGTGAGCATGCACGGGGTCCGCCGCGAGCTCGTGCAGGCCCAGGCCGACGCCGCCGGCGTGCCGCTCGTGCAGGTCGCGATCCCCGCCGCCTGCCCGAACGACGTCTACGAGGCGCGCATGGCGCACGCGCTGGCCGTCCCGCCGCTCGCGGGCGTGGGCACGATCGCGTTCGCCGACCTCTTCCTCGAGGACATCCGCGCCTATCGCGAGCAGCAGCTCGCGGCCGCCGGCTGGACCGCGGCCTTCCCGCTGTGGGGACGCAACACCGGTGCGCTCGCCCGCGGGTTCATCGACGCCGGCTTCCAGGCGCTGCTGGTCTGCGTCGACCCCTCCAGGCTCGATCCCTCATTTGCGGGCCGCGCGTACGATGAGTCGCTGTTGGCGGACCTGCCGGCGGACGTCGATCCGTGCGGCGAGAATGGCGAGTTCCACACGTTCGTGCACGCCGGGCCGGTCTTCGAGCACCCGATCGCGATCGAGCGGGGGGAGACGGTGACGCGCGACGGCTTCGTCTTCTGCGACGTGCTGCCGTCCGCGCGGCACGAAGCCCAGGCCGTGATCGCTGCCGACCAGCCGGCCCGATCGATCCCGGGCGACATGGGCTCGAGCAGCGACTGCAGGCGCGCGCCGGGGGCGACGGAGTACGCCTTTCGCGCGACCGCAAGCGAGTGGCCTTCGATCGCCTCATCAGGTCGACCGTCGCCCTTCGCCGCCGGGCGTGAACCGCCACACCACCCGTCCACCGCTCGTCCGCGAGGCGGTGGAGCCCCGACGCGTAGGCGGCTCATCGCTCGACGCGCGCTGGAGCTCAACCGCTAGGTTGATCGTTCAATCCGATGAGAAGGCATCACCGATGAGCACCCTCGTCACCGGCGTCGACTTCATCTCGATCCCCACCACCGACCTCGAGCGGGCGGCGGACTTCTACGGCGACGTGCTCGGGCTGCCGCGCTCCAGCGTCTGGCAGCGGCCCGGGCACGACCCCGTCGGCATCGAGTTCGAGACGGGCAACCTGACGATCGCCCTGCTCGCTTGCGAGCGCCTGGGGCTCGTGTTCCAGCCGCACAAGTCGCCGATCGAGCTGCGCGTCGACGACGTCGACGCCGCGCGCACGCAGCTCGAGTCGCGCGGCGTGACGTTCAACGGCGACATCATCGACAGCGGCGTCTGCCACCAGACCTTCTTCGAGGATCCGGACGGCAACGCGCTCGCGCTCCACCACCGCTACGC
>JBOGYU010000012.1:0-24969 GCA_050696935.1 Solirubrobacteraceae bacterium
CGCTCCGACAGCCGGCCCCACTCCGCGCCCGCGCCCGCCACGCGCCCGAGCGCCGGCAGCCACACCGCGAGCAGGAACACCACGCCGCCCACCGCGAGCGCCATCGCGAGGTACCCGAGTCCGCGCGCCACCGCGAACGCTGCACCGGTGACAGGACCGCTCTCGCCCTCCTCATGGCCCAGTGGGTCATCGACCGCGGGCGGCGGCATCGCGCCGCCCTCCCGCGCCGGCGGCATCGCGCTCTCGTCCTCCGCTGGCTGCTCGTCGCCCGCCAGCGCCGGCGGTCGCACCCCAAACACGGTTCGCTTGGTGACTGGGTGGCCGTCTTCGGAGATGACGCGGTAGCTGACGGTATACCTGCCGTCGAGCCCGGGCTCGAGCCGGACCGCAAGCACCTCCTCGCGCCCCTTCCGGTGATAGGGCTCGCCCCGATCCACCCGGCGGCCGGCGGCATCCTGCACCCGCAGCCGCACAAACGCCGCCTCGATGCCCTCGTCGAAGGTCAGCACGACTGCTCGCGGCGACCGCTCGAGGACTTCACCGTCGCGCGGCGACGAGCGCAGGAGATCGGCGTGAGCAAACGCCGTGGCGGCAAGCGTCGCCAAGGCCAGCACGGCTGCCACGACTGGAAGCGCCCACCGTATGGCGGCGCAAATCACTACCGATTCCCCCTCGCTTCCAGGCCGCCATGGCGGCCCAGGCTCATCGTAGCTCCCTGATGGCATCGCCGCCAGCGGCCGCCGGGCGGCTGATCACAGTTCGTCATTCCGAGATCCGGCGGCGCTGACGGCAGCGGGGCGCCGCGTTCGACATCGCCGGGATCTAGGCCGAAGCCGTCACGAGACCGGGATTGACACCTGCGCCCCCGCGCCCGCCGGCAAGCCGCCGACGACGGCCAGCGCCACCAGCGGCCCGATGCCCCTTGGCCTCATACAGCCGCCCTCATCGATGAGCGACTCTAAATGTCCGATTCCGTTTCAGTGGTCATAGGCCGTGAAGCCGCGGCCGGGTTGGCCGATCTGCCAGCTGTGCCAGCAGCCGGCGGCGAGCGCGAGGACGCGCTGGCAGACGCGTGTCCAGACGCCTTCGGGTGTGTGGCCGCCGTGGCGCTCGAGCGAGAACTGGCCCTTGAGGGTGTCGTTGATCGACTCAATCCACTGGCGGATGCCGCCGAGCGCGCCGAAGCGGGGCCGCTCGTCGCGGCGCACCTCCCGAGACCGCCAGGCTACACCATAATCGGTGTATCCTAGTGTGTATGCGGACCAACATCGAAATCGATGACGAGGTCCTCCGCGAAGCCCAACGGCTGATCGGCACCCGCACCAAGCGCGAAACGGTGGACATGGCGCTTCGCGAGCTGGTGGCCCGCCATCGCCGACTGGGCGTGCTCGATCTTCGCGGGAAGGTGCGCTGGGAGGGCAACCTCGACGAGAGCCGTCGCGGCCGGCCGTGATCGTCGTCGACACCAGTGTCTGGATCGATGTCCTCAACCAGACGCCGACGGCCGAGGCGAAGCGCTGCGTTCAGCTGATCGAGCGCGGAGAGCCGGTGGCGCTCACCGACATCGTGTTGACCGAGATCCTCCAGGGCCTGCGCTCGGACGAGGAGGCGCGACTGACAGAACGCCACCTGCGCGCCTTCCCGATCCTCCGCCTCGACGGCTTGGAGGACTTCGTGCTGGCTGCCGATCTGTACCGCACGGCACGGGCGGCCGGCGTGACGATCCGCAAGACGCTCGACTGCCTGATCGCTGCGCCCTGCGTTCGAACAGGTGCACCGCTACTGCACGCCGATGCCGACTTCGACCGGCTGGCCGGATGCACCCCGCTCCGGCTCCATGAGTCGCCGTCCAACGAGCCGTGACAGCTCGCCGAGAACCAGTCCCCTGTCACGTCCCCGAACCCCCGCAAACGGCGTTGCAGAGCCAAAGCCGCGCGGAATCATAATCCGCGTGTCGGGGCTTCGAGTCCCTCCTCCGGCATGATAAGTGCCTGCGAACCGGCGCTTCGTGCGATCCGAGGACACGCGGAATCAATTCCGCGTCTCCCCCGCTCCGGGCACCAGGATCTGACGGAGCCGCCTGGTGTCGCGCGCGTCTGGCTGACATTTATGTCCCCCGGCGTGTCCCCCACAAGCGAGTGTGGAACGCGTCAGGCCACCAGCACGGCCCGTCCGAGCACCTTTCCGGTCTCCAGGTCGGCCAGCACCCGGCTCGCGGCCGTGAGCTCGAAGACCTCGACATGTGTGCGAACCCGGCCGGCCTCGGCGATCGCGAGCGCGCGCAGGAGATCGTCGCGGGAGCCGCCGAACGTGTGCACGATCGCGATCTCGCGGTCGGGCGCTCCCCCGGCTCCCATCTGCGCGGTGATGGACAGCCTGCCGCCGCCGCCGCCGGTGACGACGATCGCCCCCCCGCGCCCCGTGACCGCCGCGGCGAGGTCGAGGCTCTGCTGGGCGCCGACGAAGTCGAAGACGACATCGACCTTGCGACCGGCGTTCGCCGCGACGATGCCATCTGCGGCGTCTGGTCCCGTCAGGACGCCGTCATCGGCGCCGATCTGGGCGCCGAAGTCCAGGCGGGCGCGGTCGACGTCGACGGCGAGAACGCGGACCTTGGACGTGGCTCGCAGGAACTGCACCGCGAGGTGGCCGAGGCCGCCGATTCCGATGACGACCGCCGTCGCTCCGGGCTCGAGGAGCGGCCGAGCGCGCTCGACGGCGTGCAGCGCCGTCATCCCGGCGTCGGTCAGCGGCGCGGCTTGGACTGGATCGACGCCGCCCAGCGCCACGAGGTTGCGCGCCGGGGCGACGACGTGGTCGGCCATGCCGCCGTCGCGCGTGATGCCGATGGCTCCCGGGACGAGCTCCCGGCACACGTTGTCGTGTCCGCGGGCGCACCAGGCGCACCGGCCGCAGCCGAGCAGCTCGTAGACCGCCACCACGGCCCCGTGATGGGGACCCGCCCCGCCCGTCACGCCCTCCCCCAGCGCCACGACCTCGCCCACGATCTCGTGGCCGAGCGTCACCGGCAGCACGAGGCCGTCACCGCCGCTCCGCAGCAGGGCGAGGTCCGTTCGGCAGACACCCGCCGCCAGCACGCGGAGCAGCACCTCGCCCCGCCCCGGCTCTGGTCGCGGCAGTTCGACGAGCTCCGCGCGACCGGCGCCGATCAGCCGGTAGGCGCGCACGCCTCGATGTCGCTAGACCGCGACACGCTCGTCCGCCGTCCCTGCCGCCGCCGGGACGCCCCGGATGAGGTCCGACAGCCGCTCGGCGGCCGCGATCGTCGGCAGGTTCGTGTTCGCCCGCGGCACCTCCGGGAAGACGGATGCGTCGGCCACCCAGAGGCCGTCGACTCCGAGCACGCGGCCCGAGGGGTCCACGACGCTGCGCCGGTCGTCGGGCGCGCCCATGCGGCAGGTGCCGCAGATGTGACCGGTGTCGCCGACCGTCGCCATCAGCCAGGCGTCGATCGCCGCGTCGTCGGACAGCGTCTGGAGGCCGGTGCCGGTCGGGTCGATGCCGATGTGATGGAAGGCCGCAACGAACGCGCCCGTGGCAGCCAGCTGCAGGCATCGCTTGACGCCGTCGCGCATGCGCCGCAGGTCGCCGGCGTCGTCCAGGAGCTGCTGCTCGATCCGCGGCCCGACGTCGGGGTCGGGCGACGTGAGTCCGAGCCAGCCCCGCCCCCGCTGCTGGTTCGCCCATACGCACAGGAGCCCGGGGCCGCCGGCCGCCTCGCCGCCGCCGGCACCTCCCCACGTTCCGCTCTCGCGGTCCATGACGAGGTGCGAGGGGGTGTCGTCCGGCAGGGCCGGGGTCTGGTTGACCGACGCGATCATCATGTCGTTGGAGCCCGCGTCCTCGAGCTGGGACGAGTAGCGCACGAGGCAGTTGGCCTGCCTCGCGTCGACGTCGGGCCGCGCCTCAGGGCGCCGGAAGAGCCAGAACAGCGCAAGCGGATGCTCCTGCATCCCGTGTCCCACGGGCAGCCGCACGACGGGCCCGTCGGGACCGATGCCCGAGCGCAGGAGGATCGCCGGCGAGTGGATCGCGCCGGCGCACAGGACGACGCCCCCGGCCCGGACGTCGATCGAGTGGTCCTCGACACGGACCCGAACCCCGACGGCGCGGCCCGCCTCGATGAGCACCCGTTCGACGGTGGCGCCGCCGATGACCCGCAGATTCGCCCGCTCGCGTGCCGGCTCCAGGTACGCGTCGTTGGTCGTCACGCGGGCGCCGTCACGCGCGTTGAGTCCGAACGGCGAGACGCCCGTGGCCGTGGGAGCGTTGTGGTCCTCGCACCATGGATGCCCGCGCTCGAGCGCGGCGTCCGCCAGCGCGTTGTCGGCCGGCCCCCACGCCTCGCGCGGCAGGCGCTGCACCGGGATCGGACCGTCTGACCCGTGGTAGGGCCGGTCGCCGAAGTCGGCGTCGCTCTCCATCCGCCGCAGGTACGGAACCATGTCGGCGTAGGACCAACCAGGGCATCCGAAGGCGGCCCAGCGATCGTAGTCGTCGGGCAGCGCCCGGAGGGCCATCATCCCGTTCACCGTCGACCCGCCCCCGAGGCCCCGCCCGCGCAGATGCGGCCGCGCCTCCTGGGCCCGGGTGCGCCGCGACTCGAGCCCTAGCCACTGGAATGCCCCGCACGCCGACTCGTCCAGCGCCCGCCATCCGTTGAGACTGCGCAGCTGCGGCGGCGCCTCGCTCGACCGCCAGTCCGGGCCGGCTTCCAGGAGCACGACCTCGCGAGCAGGATCCTCGCTCAGGCGCGCGGCCAGCACGCATCCGGCACTGCCGCCGCCCACGACCACCCAGTCCGCCTCGATTCGCCACTGCATCGCGATCCCTTCACCAGAGCGACTGCGCACCGACCGGGTCCGGAGGATCCGGCGGAATCTCGCGCACCACCGGGAGCACGTACGCGTGCTCGCCGATCGGACGAGTCCGGCGATCTGTGACGACGGTGCGCTTGATGGTCATCTGAGACTCTCCGGTCCGCTGAACTGAACTGAACTCAAATCATATGGTGGACTCCTTCCCGTGTCAAGGGCGCGCAGCCCGGGGGTCTGGCAGAGTTGGCGGCCGATGGCAGACCGCGCCGCGATCGTCACAGGAGCGTCGCGAGGCATCGGGCTCGCGCTTGCCGAGGTCCTGGCCGAGGAGGGCTATGGGATCACGCTGACCGCCCGCAAGCCCGACACGCTCGAGCGATCGGCGAACGCCCTGCGCGCGCGAGGAGCGGAGGTCGAGCAGGTGGCGGCCAACCTCGCGGACGAGGAGGGGGTGCACGCCGTCGTGGCCCACCACCGCGAGACCTTCGGCCGCCTGGACGTCCTCGTCAACAACGCCGGCGTGGGGATCGGCGCCGCCGTCGACGAGCATCGGACCAAGTACGTCGACATGCAGCTCGACGTCAACATCCGCGCGATCGTGCTCTTCTACCGCGAATGCGCCGAGCTGCTGCGCGCGGCAGGGACCGCGCATCGCAACGCGCTGGTGGTCAACATGGCTTCCATGGCCGGCAAGTCGCCGCAGCCCTGGCTGTCGGTTTACTCGGCCACCAAGGCCGCGGTCGTCGCCTACACGACCGCGATGAACAAGGAGCTCAACGCCGCAGGCGTCAAGTCCGTCGCATTCTGCCCCGGCTTCGTCGACACCGACATGAGCGAGTTCGTCAAGGCGTCGATCCCGGCGGAGGAGATGCTGCGGACCAGCGACGTGGCGGAGGCTCTGCGATTCGTGCTGCGGCTGTCGCCGAACTGCGTGATCCCCGAGATCGTCTTCCAGCGCCCCGGCGAAGCGTTCTGACGCGGTTCTTAGCCGATGTCAGTTCAGTCTTCGGGACCGTGGTCGGCGTCAACGACTACCGCGAGGGCGCCGAAGCCGCGGCGAGCATCTCGGGAACCCGAACGAGCTTGATGCGGGGGCGGCCCGCAGGAGCGCCGAGGCCCTGCTCGTGTTCGTCGATCGCCTCCCAGCCGCGCCATGTGACCAGCGCAGGCACACGCGTCCGCAGCCACTCGTCGATCGTGTCGGCGCCCGGAGCCGGCGGGTCTGCCAGCCGGCCGCCCGCCAGGTCGTCGAGCAGCGCCGCGACGGTGTCGGCGGCGCACTTCTTGTTGGTGCCGATGACCCCCGACGGCCCGCGCTTGATCCAGCCGACGGCGTACTCGCCGCGCCGGGGCGTGCCGTCCTCCTCGCACACGCGGCCGCCCTGGTTGCGGATCACGCCGCGGCGCTCGTCGAACGGGACGCCGGGCAGCGGACGGCCGCGATAGCCGATCGAGCGCACCACGAGCCCGCACGGGATGACCTCCTGCTCGCCGGTGGCCACCGCCCGGATACCACCGCGCGGATCGGGCTCGAGCCGGTTGCGGACCACGCCCAGGCCGGTCACCGGCCCGTCCCCGTCGCCGAGGACCTCGGCCGGCGAGCGGCAGAAGCGCAGCTCGACGCGGTGCGACCTCCCGGCCGGTCGGCGGGCCGCGAACTCGCGCAGCATGGCGACGTTCCGGCGGGCGGTGGGTGACGCGTCGGCGGACTCGAGCCACGCCGCGCTGGCCGGATCGAGCTCGAGCTCGGCGGCGTCGACGACGACGTCGGCGCGCGCCAGCTCGCCGAGCTCGCGCAGCTCAGGGTTCGTGAAGGCCGCCTGCGCGGGCCCGCGACGGCCGAGGATGACCACCTCCGTCACGGAGGCGGCGGCGAACGCCGCGATCGCGTGGTCGGCCGTGTCGGTCGACGCCAGCTCGCCAGGGTCCAGCACCAACATGCGCGCGACGTCGATCGCGACGTTCCCGTTGCCGATCACGACTGCGCGCTCGCATGACAGGTCGAACGCCTCGTCCGCGTGCGCGGGGTGGCCGTTGTACCAGGCGACGAACTGGGTCGCGGCGACCGACCCCGGACGATCGTCGCCGGGGATCCCCAGCCGGTTGTCGGTCGGCGTTCCCACCGCGTAGACGACCGCGTGGTAGCGCTCCAGCAGCTCATCGCGGGTCACGTCAGCACCGAGCTCGACGCCGCCGAAGAATCGGAAGCCGGCGTGCTGCGCCGTCCTGTCGTACATCCGCGTGACCGACTTGATCTTCGGATGGTCCGGGGCGACGCCGGCGCGCACGAGGCCGTAGGGGGTCGGCAGTGCGTCGAGCAGGTCGACCGCGATGCCCTCCCTGAGCAGCTGCTCGGCTGCGTAGAAGCCGGACGGGCCGGCGCCGATCACGGTCACCCGAGCGCTCATGGGATCAGGGTGATCGCCTGCTCGGGGCACGTGCCCTCCGCGTCCTCGGCCGCCTCCACCTGGTCGGCCGGCACGTCGATCGTCTGGTCGCGGATCGTGACGTAACCCTCGTCGTCGTAGGCGAGCAGGTCCGGAGCCATCCGGTAGCAGCGCCCGTGCCCCATGCAGCTCGCGCCGTCGACCGCCAGCTTCACGACGCCACCTCCCACACGAGCGGCAGGCTCGTGAGCGTCATCATCGCGCCGCCGCCGCGCTCCCTCAGCTCCTCGTCGGTAGCGATCCGGAAGTCGGGGATCACGCGCAGCCACTCCTCGACCGCGAGCTGCAGCTCGCGCCGCGCCAGGTGGGCGCCCAGGCAGCGGTGCGGGCCGTTCGCGAAGCCCATGTGATGGTTGCGCTTGCGATCGATGACGAACTCGTCCGCCCGCTCGTAGGCGCGCGGATCGCGGTTGGCTCCCGAGACCAGCGCGTAGACCATGTCGCCCTGCTTGAGCTGCACGCCGTGGAACTCGGCGTCGCGGGTGACCTTGCGGCCGTCGCCGAAGATGATCGTGTAGTAGCGCAGGACCTCTTCGACGGCGGACGGGATCAGCTCCGGATCGTCGATCAGGCGACGCCGGTGCTCGGGATGCGTCGCGAGGTGGCGGAACATGTAGCCGAGCGTTGCGCGCGTGGTGTCCAATCCGGCCAGGACGAGCACGGTCAGCATGTCGAGCATCTCGGCGTCGGTGAGCGGACGGTCGTCGACGCGGGAGTGGATCAGGTGCGAGGCGAGGTCGCCCTCGCGCGGCGCCGGGTCGGCGCGGCGCTCCGCGAGCGCGGCGACCCAGTACTCGCGGATCCCCTCCAGCGCCTTCGACATCGCCTCCAGGCCCGCCGGGTCGCCGCCGAAGCCGCTGAAGAAGTCCTCGACCCACGGGACGAACAGGTCGGCGTCGGAGGGATCGATGCCGCTCACGCTGAGGAACGCCTCGGTTGGGAAGCGCAAGGCGAACTCCGCGACGAAGTCGCAACCACCGGTCGGCGCCACGTCCTCGACGAGCCGGCGGCAGAGCGTGCGCATGCTCGCCTCCGCCGCATCCATGGCCCGCGGCGAGAACCACGGGTTGACGATCCGGCGGTACTTGATGTGGTCGGGGGCGTCGATCTGCGTGGGGACGAAGCGGTAGATCGGCTCGGGCTGCCACGGCGTGATCGACTCGCTCGAGAACAGCTCCGGCGTCTTGTAGATGTCGCGCACCGCGTCGTGGCGCGTGAAGACCCAGTAGCCCTGGGCGAACGTGTTGAAGTAGACCGGGCTCGTCTCGCGGAGCTCGTCCGCCATCGCCCAGTGGCAGCCGGCCGCCTGCTCTGGAGCGAAGTCGCGGTGCATGACCGGGCAGCCGCCGAGCTCACGCTCGGCGGCCTCGGCGACGCGCGGGGCCGTCATTGCTTGCCCCAGATCTTCTTGAACTGGTCCTGGTAGTCCTCGACGACCGGGAACAGCCCTTCCGTGGCGCCTTCGGGCATGTTCTCCGGCGTCACGATCCACAGCGGCGGCTGCGGGTCCCCGACGGGCTCACCCGCGAAGTGGCGCGCGAGCGCGTCGAGCATCATGTAATCGACCGCGTAGTAGTCGTACGGGACGACGGCCGTGATGTTGCCCGCCTGGAGGTCCTGGAACGTCTGCGTGTCCGCGCTCTGGCCGATGATCTTGACCTTCTCGGCGAGCCCGGCCGCCCGCAGCGCGGCCGGGAGTCCGGCCCCCAGCGCATTGCTCACGGACAGCACGACGTGGTTGACCTGCGGATGGCTGCGCAGGTAGGACACGATCCGGTCCGGCGCGTCCTTGCCCAGCGAGGTCACCGGGATGTCGATCGAGCCGTACTCGCAGTCGGGGCAGTACTTCTTGTAGGAGCTCTCGAACTGGTCGCCGAGGGCCTTGAGGATCTGGAAGGCGGAGATGTTGACGTAGAGCGTGTTCGCGTCCCCCCCGCTGTTGGACACGATCTGCGCCGCGAGGAGCTCGCCGATCCGGCCGCTGTTCCGCGTGTCAGCGACGTTCGCGAGGATCCCGTCGCCGGCCTTCTCCACGCTGGACAGCGTCACGAACGGCACGCCCTGCTCCTCCGCCTTCTCGATCTGCTTGGCGACCACCGCGCGAGTCACGGCGTTGAGGATCACAGCGTCGGCGCCCTGGCGCAGGGCGGTCTCGAAGGCGTTCTGCAGCTGCTCGGGCGATCCGTCCGTCCCGATCGTCTCTACGGTCCAGCCGAGCAGGGAGGCGCCCTCCTTGATGATGTCTCCCTGGATCTCACAGGCCTCGACGCCGCAGCTGATGAAGACGACCTTCTTGCCGGTCGGGATCTCCTTGTCCACCGGCTTGCCGAGGTCGAGGACCGCCGGCCGGGTGCTCGCCTTCTCGGCGAGCGCCTGCGCGTCCGCGACGTTCGCCCCGCCGCCGCCCGACGCGGCGGAGTCGCCGCCCGAGTCGCTTCCGCATCCGGCCGCCACGAGGGCGGCGCCGAGCACGAGCAAGGCCGCCCCCTTGTACGCGCGATTCCTAACGCCGTGAATTGACATGCGCTACTCCTCCTCTGTGCAGGGTTTGACGTGATCGAGTGGGGTCAGGCGGCCCGGCCGGCGCGAGTGGTGCGGCGCTGGAGGCCGGTCACGGCCAGCGAGGCGATCAGCACGACGCCGACGAACATGTCGCCGGCCCATTGCGGGGCGTTGGCCAGCGCGAGGCCGGTGACGCCGGTGCCGAGCAGCAGGACCGCGATGATCGTCCCGCCCGCGTTGAAGCGCCCGTGCTTGAGCTGCGTGGCGCCCAGGAACGCGGCGGCGAACGCGGGCAGCAGGTACGGGGTGCCGGCTGTCGGCGATCCGCTTCCGAGGGTCGACGCGAGGATGATGCCGGTCGCCCCGGCCAGCCCTCCCGACACGACCAGCGACAGGAAGCGCAGCCGATCGACGCGCACGCCCGCGAGCCGTGCGGCGTCCGGGTTGAACCCGGTGGCGTAGAGGCGCCGGCCGGTGGCGGTGTGCTCGAGCAGGTACCAGATCGCGACCGCCACCACGACGCAGTAGACGACTCCGAGCGTGACGCCGTCGATGCTCGTCTGGCCGATCTTCGCGAACGTGTCGCCGAGCTTGGCGTCGGTGATCGGCACCTCGTTCGTGACCATCGTGATCAGTGCGGCGATCAACGACCCGGTCGCGAGCGTGGCGATGAACGAGTCGATCCGCATGACGACGACCACGACCGCGTTGATCAGGCCGACGCCGAGGCCGACGGCCAGCGCGAGCGCGATCGCCGGGACGAGCGGAACGCCGTTCTTGGCGATCAGGTGCGCGACGACCACGCCGGTGAGCGTGATGACGCCCGCGAACGACAGGTCGAAGACCCGTGCCGCGAGCGGGATCGTGATCGACATCGCCGCCAGCGCGGTGATCGCGTTGGCGTTGAGGATCTGCTTGGCGGTCGCCAGGTTCGGGAACGTCTCGGGCACCCAGAGCGAGAACAGGACGATGATCCCCAGCCAGACATAGACCGCTCCGATGCGGTCGAAGGCCAGGCCGCGGGCGAGTCGCTGCGCGCGCGGCGGCCCGGCCTGCGCCGGCGGGCTCTCCGCGCGAGCGGCCGGCTCGGTGACGGCCTCGTGGACGGGTGTCAGCGTCATCGGTCTTCTCCCTCCATCGCGCTCACGAGCGCGTGCTCGGTCAGTCCCTCGCCGCCCATCTCGGCGGCGACCTTGCCGCCCCTCAGGACGACGACGCGCGTGCACATGGCGAGCAGGTCGCCGGCGTCCGAGGACGACAGGACGACGGTCAACCCGTTGCGTGACAGCTCCGCGATCAGGTCATAGATGGCGACGCGCGTGCCGATGTCGACGCCCGCGGTCGGCTCGCAGAGGACGAGCAGCGCCGGGTCGCGCACCAGGCAGCGGGCGACCACGACCTTCTGCTGGTTGCCTCCGCTCAGCGTCGAGATCGGCGCCGCGGGCCCGGCGGTGACGACGCCGAGACGCTGCGTCCAGTGCTCGACGAGCCGCGCCTCCTCGCGCTTGTCGAGCCGGCCGCGCCGGCTCAGCCGCCCGAGCACGGACAGCGACAGGTTCTCGCTGACCGCGAACTCCGCGACGATCCCCTCGCGGCCGCGGTCGGCCGGGACGAGCGGGATGTCGAGGCGCCGCGCGTCCGCGGCGTCGCTCCACTCCGAGGAGCGCTCGGGGAGGCGGATGCGGCCGGAGACGGCGTGCGGCGCGCAGCCCGCGATCACGTACGGCAGCTCGAGCACCCCGGCGCCGGCCAGGCCGGCGATGCCGAGGATCTCGCCGCGGTGGACGTCGAGGTCGACGCCGCGCAGCCAGCGGCCGTGCACGTCGCGCGCCTCCAGGACGACCGGCGCGTCCGGGCGCGCCGCCACCGGCGCGCGGTAGTCGGGATCGACCTCCTCGCCGACCATCAGGCTCGCGAGCTGCCCCGCGTCGATGTCCGCGACATCGTGCGTCGCGATCACGCGGCCGCCGCGCAGGACGGTCACGCGATCGGCCAGCTCGAAGATCTCGTCGAGACGGTGGGAGACGTAGAGCACGCTCGTGCCCGCCGCCCGGACCTCGCGGACCATCGCGAACAGCCGCTCCACTTCGTCGTGCGGCAGCACGGCCGTCGGCTCGTCGAGGACGAGCACGCCGCGGCCGCCCTGCCAGCCCTGCAGCGCTGCGGCGATCGCCACGACCGTCCGCTCGACGGGCGTCGCGGTGGCCAGCGGGCGGTGGATGTCGAGATCGACGCCGAAGCGCGCCAGGACCCGGTGGGTCTCCTGCTCCTGCTCGCGCCAGCGGACGCGGCCCGTCGCTCCGCGTGCGAAGCCCCCGTGCAGCGCGAGGTTGTCCATCGCGTTGAGCTCGAGCACGAGCCCGAGGTCCTGGTGGACGAAGCGCAGCCCTTCGGGCACCGCGTGCCCGAGGTCGAACGGCTCGCCGTCGATCTCCGCGAGGCTGCCGGCGTCCGGGGCGTGGTAGCCCGCGAGCGTCTTGATCAGCGTCGACTTGCCCGAGCCGTTCTGGCCCACGAGCGCGTGGATCTCGCCCGGCCGGATGTCGAGCGCGGCGTCGATCAGCGCGCGGGTGGCGCCGAAGGTCTTCGACAGCCCGGCGATCCGCAGTACCGGCCCCGTGGGCCCGGTCCCGTTCCGCCCGGCCGCCTGTAGCGTGGCGGCGGTCATGTCGCCAAATCTCTCCTCACCAAACTGAACTGAATTTAGGTCGAGGGCCATTAGAGCACGCGAATACCCGTATTGTCAAGGCTTCCGGCAACTGAAGTCACGTCATCGGACTTGACAGTCGCTCGTTGGCCACATACGCTGAACCGAAGTTGGGTCAGATCAGGCGAGCTGGCCCCTGAGGAGAGAAGAGGAGCGAGAGCCCGCCATGAGCGTCCTGACCGACCCCTCCACGTACCCGATCTCGGCCGCAGCCGCCAGGCAGCTCGACCGGCCGCTGTTCGGCCACGTCGTCGACGGCGAGGTCGTGCCGTCGCTCGACGGCGGCACGATGCCGGTGATCGATCCCGCCACCGGCGAGCAGGTCGCGGCCGCGGCAGCCGGCTCCGCCGCAGACGTCGAGCGCGCGGTGCGGTCCGCGCGCGCGGCGTTCGACGACGGGCGCTGGCGCTACCTGCCGCCGCTCGAGCAGGAGCGGCGGCTGCGCAGGCTGGCGGCGCTGATCGCCGAGCACGGCGACGAGCTCGCCGAGCTCGACGTCATCGACTCCGGCCTGCTGCGGATCTACGCGGGGTTCATCGTCCAGTTCGCAGTCGACGGCCTCGACTACTACGCGGGCTGGCCCTCGAAGCTGCACGGCAGTATCCCGGCGGTGCCGCACGAGTTCGCCGTCTACCAGGTGCGCGAGCCGCTCGGCGTGGTCGGAGCGATCGTCCCGTGGAACGGGCCGACGGCCGCAGCGGCGATGGCCCTGTTCCCGCTCAGCGCCGGCAACAGCGTCGTGCTCAAGCCGGCCGAACAGACGCCCATGACGGCGGTTCGCGTCGCCGAGCTGGCGATCGAGGCGGGGATCCCGCCGGGCGTGTTCAACGTCGTCCAGGGCACCGGCGGGACAGTGGGCGCGGGCCTCGTCGCCCACCCGGAGGTCGACGCGCTCACGTTCACGGGCTCGAACGAGACCGGGCGGGCGATCCAGGGCGGCGCCGCCGCCCGCGTCAAGCGCGTGAGCCTCGAGCTCGGCGGCAAGAGCCCGCTGATCATCTTCCCCGACGCGGATCTCGAGTCGGCGTCGGCGACCGCGATGATGGGCGTGTGGGGCGCCTCAGGGCAGGTCTGCACCTGCAGCACCCGGGTGCTGGTGCACGAGAGCGTCCACGACCAGGTCGTGGACAGGATCGTCGAGCAGTCGCGCGGGATCCGCATCGGCGGCGGCTTCGACCCCGATGTCGACATGGGCCCGGTCGTGTCGGCCGCGCAGCTCGAGCGCATCCAGCGCTACGTGCGCATCGGCCGGGACGAGGGCGCCGAGCTGGCGCTCGGCGGATCGCGCCACGGCGACCGCGGCTACTTCCACGAGCCCACGGTGTTCACCGGCGTGCGCAACGACATGACGATCGCCCAGCAGGAGATCTTCGGGCCCGTGATGTCGCTGCTGAAGTTCTCCTCCGAGGAGGAGGCGTACCGCATCGCCAACGACGTCGAGTACGGGCTCGCCGCCGGCGTCTGGACGAACGACATCTCGCGTGCCCACCGTGCGACGCGCGCGCTGCGCGTCGGCACGGTCTGGGTCAACACGTACCAGATGGTGAACCCGTCGGTCTCCTACGGCGGCGTCAAGCAGTCCGGCCACGGCCGCAACCTCGGCGAGGCCTCGCTGGACGACTTCACGCAGACCAAGAGCATCTGGATGAAGGTGGGCTGACATGGCGGCCACGACCTTCAGCGCCGATCCCGCGATCCGCATCCTGCAGGACCGCATGGACATCACGGACGTGCTCTATCGCTACGCGTCGACGATCGACCGCTTCGATCTCGCCGGCCTGCGCGGCGTCCTCGCCGACGACCTGTGGGCGCAGTACGGGAACGCCGAGCCGGTCAGCGGTGGCAACGCGGTCGCGAGCTGGATCGGCGAGGCGATCGCCCACGTCGTCTGGCAGCACCACCTGCTCAGCGTCTATCACGTGGACGTCGACGGCGACCGCGCGAGCGCGCTCGTGTACCACACGTCGCACCAGGTGTTCGAAGACGATCCGGACACGGCGAAGCTGCTCGTGGGGCGCTACCACAACGAGCTCCGGCGCGAGAGCGACGGCTGGCGGATCAGCCGCCTCGTGCTGGAGATCCTGTGGGGCGAGGAGAGGGCGGACGCCGCCGGCTATCTCGCGCTGATCGGAGGCCGCGGGCCGCAGGCCTGACGCGGGACGATGCGCGCCGCCGAGCCGTTCGACCTCGCCCACCTGGAGCTCCGCAACCGGCTCGTGGGCACGGCGCACGGGCGCGGCATCCTCGAGGACGGGTTGCCGCTCCCCGAGGACGCCGAGTACTGGCGCCGGCGGGCGGCCGGCGGCGTGGCGATGCTGACCGTGGGCGGCACCGTCGTCGCTCCCGAGTCGACGTGGCGCCGGCGGATCACGAGCGAGGCGTGGCGCCCTGAGGCCGTGCCGGGCATGGCGGCCCGCGCCGAGGCGATCCGTGCCGAGGGCGCCGTGGCGGCGTGCCAGCTGGTGCACCTCGGGCGCGAGACGACCGGTGCCGAGCAGTGGTTCCATCCGGTCGCGCCGTCAGCGGTGCGGTCGCCGCGCGAGCCGACGCGGCCGCGCCCGCTGAGCGCGGGCGAGGTCGACGCGGTCGTCGAGGCGTTCCGCGTGTCCGCGGCCAACGCCGCCGAGGCCGGCTTCCAGGTCGTCGAGCTGCACGCGGCGCACGGCTACCTGCTCGCTCAGTTCCTGTCGGCGGCGACGAACCGCCGGCCCGGGGCCGCGGCGCTCGACGCGCGGCTCGGCATCGTCGCGCGCATCGTGCACGAGATCCGTTCGTCCACTCCGGAGGTCGTCGTCGGCATCCGGCTCTCGACCGACGGAGGCGAGGAGGCGGGCCTGACCGTCGACGGGCTCTGCGAGCTGCTCCCGCACGTCAGCGAGCTCGTGGACTACGTGAACCTCACGGTCGGGGTGCGCACCACGTACGTGCGTGACATGGGCACCGAGGCGCCGCCGCTGCTCGAGCACGTCGGCCCCATCCGGGAGACGGTCGGGCGGCCGCTGCTGATCTCGCAGGCGTTTCGGACGCCGGACACGATCGAGGCGGCGCTGAGCGCCGGCGCCGACCTCGTCGGCATGGCCCGCGCGCTGATCGCCGATCCGGACATGCCGCGCAAGCTGCTCTCCGGGCGCGCGGCGGACGTCCGGCCGTGCGTCGCCTGCAACGAGGACTGCCGCGCGTTCGACCCGGTCCTGCTGTGCTCCGTGAACCCGGAGCTCGGTCCGCCGGGCGTCGATCGGCGCCCGGCCGCGCCACTTGTCGTGCGCCGCGGCGCCGAGCCTTCCGGCGGGCGCGTGGCGATCGTCGGGGCCGGACCGGCCGGGCTGGAGTGCGCGGTCACGCTGGCCGGCCGCCGTGAGGTCGTGCTGTTCGACGCGGACGAGGCGATCGGCGGCGGGCTCGCCGTCGCGGCGGCGGCTCCGCATCGCCGCGGCTGGGGCGCCCTGCTCGACTTCTACGCGCACGGGCTCGCCGGGGTGGACCTGCGCCTCGGGGCAGCGGTGGCTGCCGACGACCTCGCCGGGTTCGACGAGGTCGTGCTCGCGATCGGCGCCGCCGAGATCCTGCCGGCCGTGCCGGGGGTCGACCGCGCGCTGCCCTCGTCGCAGGCGATCGCTGCGGGCGCGGAGCGCCTGAGCGGGCACGGGCGCCTGCTGGTCGTGGACGACGGGTTCGGCTGGTGGCCGTGCGCGAGCGCGGTCGAGCTCGGCGTGCGTGCGGGGTTCGAGACGATCACGGTCGCGACCCCCGGCGCGGCCTTCGGCGCGTCGCTGCCGCCGGAGGGCCGCGTCCAGCTGCTGGCACGCCTGCGCGGGGCTCCGCTCGAGGTTCGTCCCTTCACCTCGCTCACCGCGCTCGGCGAGTGCAGCGCGGTGCTCGCGAACACCCTGTCCGGCGCCTCCGAGCGGGTGTCCGCCGACACGGTCATCGTCGTCGGCGAGCGCGTCGCGCGCGACTGGGACGCGCTCGTCCCGCCCGCCGGCACCGTGCGGGTGATCGGCGACGCCCTCGTGCCGCGCAAGGCATCGCACGCGATCTCCGAGGGCCGCGCCGCGGCCGAGGCGATCGGACGCTCAGAACTTCAGCGGCTGAGGACCGTGCACGCGCTGACCCCCGGCGCGCCGTAGACCTGCGTGAAGCCGACGCGCGCGGGCCCGGCGATCTGGCGCTCCCCGGCCTCTCCCCGCAGCTGCACGACGACCTCGTGGACCTGACGCAGGCCGGAGGCGCCGATCGGCTCGCCGTTGGCCAGACAACCGCCGTCGGTGTTGACGGGCAGGCGGCCGTCGCAGTGCGTCGCGCCGCTCTGGATCAGCGACTCCTGCTCGCCGTGCTCGCACAGGCCGGTCTCGGCGAGGTGCATGATCTCGGCGCCGGACTCGGTGTCCTGCAGCTGCGCCACGTCCACGTCCTCGGGGCCGATGCCGGCCTGCTCGAACGCCGCGGCGGCCGCCTCGGTCGTGGGCGAGGGCGCTCCCTCGATCGGGATCGACGGGCTGAACACCTCGAAGGACCCGAAGCGGCGCGTGCGGAATGCGGCCGCGCGCAGGTAAACGGGCGCGCGCGCGAGCGTGCGTGCGCGCTCGCCGCGCGCCAGCACGAGGGCGACCGCGCCCTCGCCCGGCGAGCAGAACATGTACTGCGTCAGCGGGTGGTTGACCATCCTGGAGCCGAGCACCTCGTCCTCCGACAGGGGCCGGCGGCGCCAGGCGTTGGGATTGCGGGCGCCGTTCGCGAACGCCTTGGCGGCCACCTTGGCGAGCGTCGACTCGCTGATCCCGTGGTCGGCCATGTAGCGCTGGATCTTCATCGCGAAGAACTGGGTCGTGAGCATGAGGCCGGTCTCGCCGTACCAGGAGCCCAGCCCCCAGTCCTCCGGCAACGGGTTGAACGCGCCCGGAGGGTGCTTGTCGAACCCGACGACGAGCGCGATCTCCGCGGCGCCGGCCGCGAGCATGGCGTGCGCCGTCGCGAGCGCCGACCCGCCGGTCGCGCAGCCGTTACGGACGTTGATGAACGGCACGCCGGTGAGGCCGAGCACGGAGACGGTCGTGTCGGCGTTGCCGGCCGCGTCGGACCCGCCGGCCGCGAACTCCACGTCCTGCCAGCCGATGCCGGCGTCGCGCAGCGCGGCACGGGCGGCGACGGCGGCCATCTCCAGCCCGGTCACGCCGTCGTGGCGCCCGAACGGGTGGATGCCCGCGCCGACGACCGCGACCTCGGCCGTGCTCATGGCTCCTCCACGGGCCGGAAGGCGTAGGTCAGCGCGTCGCCGTCGCCGGGCGCCGGAACGAGGACGAGCTCCATGGGCATGCCGATGCGCAGGCGCGCCGGGTCGGCCTCCGTGAGCCGCGCCTCGACGCGCAGCTCGCCCGGGAGCTCGACGTAGCCGACGCCGAACGGCTCGAAGTCCTCCGCCGCGGCCGCATACGGCGGCGACTTGGGAGGGAAGCACTGGATCGTCCAGGTCCACAGCGTCCCGCGGCGCGCGAGCCGGCGCTCCTGGACGTCGCTCGACGTGCAGGCCGCGCACGAGCCCTGCCGCGGAAAGGCGACCGCCCCGCACCGGCGGCACTCGGACCCGACGAGCACGGGCGCCTCGGCCGACCCCGCCAGGAGGCCCTCGGCTACCGGGACGAAGTCACTCGGCATCGACCGGCGCCGGCTCGAAGGTGAGGGCCGGGGACCGGGCCACCATGTAGCGCCGCATCCGCCCGTCGGCGTCGAGCTGTGCCACCGCGAGGAAGGTCCCGATCCGCTCGCCGCTGTGGTAGCGGGTCTCGCCGAGCGCGAACTCGACGTCGCCCGCGCCGCCGCTGAACAGCACGTGGTGCGCCCAGTCGCTCATGTCGCCGGCGTCGATGAACGCCCGCAGCTCGGCCCGGCCGCCGACGAACTGGCGGCTGGCGCGATCGCTGCCGCGCGCCCATTGGATCGAGAACTCGACGTCATCGGCCACGAGCTCGAGCGACGAGTGCGGATCGGGCCCGTCGAGCGCCTCGAAGTAGCGCTCGAAGAAGCTCATGCTGCGGCCCTGGGGCGGCCCAGCGCTTCGGGCGCGACGCCCATCAGCGCCAGGCTGCGATCCGTGAAGTACTCCGCGATGCGGTTGAGGGCGACGATGCCGTTCGGCCGGTACCAGTGCCAGATGCTGTTGTAGAGGCCGAGGGTCGCCCGCGTCAGCAGGCGCGGGTCGCTCTTCGGGATCGCCCCCTGCTGCATCGCATGCGAGAGGAAGCTCGCCCAGGCGAACTCGAGATCGCGGGTGCGCGCGCGTGCCGCCTGCCGCGCCTGCTCCTCGCGCGGCGAGTCGCTGCGCGCCGACAGCAGGCCCTGCTCGGCCACCAGCACGCGGTTGCGCTGGATGTCACGCTCGGAGAGCTCGAAGCAGTCGTCGATGACGGCGACCAGCCGCTGCAGCGGGTCGGCGCCGTCCGCGGTGAGCTCCTCGAAGCGCGAGCGAAAGCCGTCGAGCGCCTGGTCCATGATCACGTACAGGCAGTGCTGCTTTGACTCGAAGTAGTGGTACAGCGCGGTCGGGCCGACGCCGACGTCAGCCGCGATGTCCGCCCATTTCGTGTCCTCATAGCCGTCTCTACCGAATCGTTCCGTGGCGGCGGAGAGGATCTCGGCGCGTTTCGTCCCGCGTGACTGAGGTGAATTCATCTTGGTTGGAGCCTACCAGCGGACAGGCGATTCCACAAAGGGCGCCTGGGGCCGCTTCACACCGAGGCCGGGACGTTCGCGCGGGCGACGACCTGCTGCACGAGGTCCCGCTTGACCACCTTCAGCGACGGCGTACGCGGGAACTCGTCGAAGACCTCGATCGACTCGGGCCACATGTACTTGGCCACGCCCTCGCGCTCGAGGAACTCCTGCAGCTCGGCGAGCGTCGGCGCCCGCTCGGAGCCCTCGAGGATCAGCGCCGCGCAGGCGCGCTCGCCGAGCCGCTCGTCGGGCAGGGGCACGACGGCGGCCTCGTGCACGGCGGGGTGGCGCATCAACGCGGGCTCGATCTCCGACGGAACGACGGTCACGCCGCCGCGCCGGATGATGTCCTTGCTGCGGCCGACATAGACGAGGTGGCCGTCGTCGTCGAGATAGCCGAGGTCGCCCGTGCGATAGCCGCCCCAGCCGGTGAGCGAGTTGCGGGTCAGCTCGTCGTTGCCGAGGAAGAACAGGAAGCGGCTCGGTCCGTTGACCACCACGTCGCCGACCTGGCCGGTGGGCAGCGACGCGCCGCCCGAGTCGAGGATGCGGATCTCGGTGCCGTCGTACGGCCGGCCCTCCGTGGTGAGCATCTTCGCCTCCTCCTCGCGCGGACCGTGCGCCGCATGCCCGGGGACCTCGGAGAGCCCGTAGTCGCCCAGCGGCGGGGTCCCGAACGCCTCCTGCATCGCGAGCCGCCGCTCCGGCGTGAGGCCGGGGGCGCCGAGCACGCGCATCGACGAGAGGTCGCGCGTCGTGGCCTGCGCCGCGAGCAGCGTGTCGGCCGCGTGCGTGGGCATCAGCAGCACGTACGTGAGGCGATGCTCCTCGACCAGGCGGAGCGCCTCCTCGGGCTCCCACCGGCTCATGAGCACGCCCGTGCCGCCGCGGAGGAGGACGGGGAAGTAGCCGAAGACCAGCCCTCCGACGAACCCGAACTCGGTGGCCACCAGGCAGCGGTCGTCGCCGGTGAGTCCCCAGCGCCGGCAGATGCCCTCGGTGGCGTAGCGCAGCGTGTTGCTCGAGTGCACGATGCCCTTGGGCGCCGAGGTCGTGCCCGAGGAATGCATCACCATCGCCTCCTCGTCGGCGCCGCGCTCGCTGCGCTCGTCGACGGCGTCGGCAGCGATGAGCTCGTCGACGGTCGCGGGGACCAGCGTGATCAGCCGCCCGACGAGCGGTGCCGCCTGCTCGCACTTGGCGATCTCCTTCTCGCCGCCGAAGCCGACGATCGCCTTCGCTCGCGTCTGGCCGGCGAGCGCCGACAGTTGCGCGACATTGAACATCGGCGGCAACGGAGCGAGCACGACGCCGCGGTGCAGGCAGCCCAGCAGCGCCACGGCCGCCTCGATCGAGTGGCGGCCGAGCAGCAGGACGACGTCGCCGGGGTCCACGGCGGCGGCGGCCAGGCGCGCCGACAGCCCGACCGCGGCGCGGCGCAGCTCGTCGAACGTGATCCGCCGGTCGTCGAGGATCAGCGCGACCTTGTCCGGCTCGGCGTGGGCGCGCGCGGCAAAATCGCCCCACAGGTCGCCGGGCCGCCAGTGCCCCTCGGCGTAGTACCGGTCAGCCTCTGGTTGGAAGCTCAGCGTGGACATGCTCGAAACCCTCGTCGCTCTCTCGTTCCGCGATTGTCCCGTGATCGGGAGGGCACCAGAGTAGCTGAACTCGACTCAAATGTTAACCCTCGTCAGAAACGCGCACTCCACAAGGCCTGTTCGATCCTGATACGATCTCAGTTCATGGAACTCGCCGCGACAGGTTCCGAGCGCCGGCTCCAGGAGGAGATCCGCGGCTTCCTCGCCGCCGAGCGGCACGACGCCGCCCGCCTCCCGCGATCGCTCGAGGACCGTATGGAGGCGCTGCGCGCGTGGCAGGCCCGCTGCTACGCGGCGGGCTACGTCGGCCGTGCCTGGCCGCTCGAGTTCGGCGGCGGCGGCAGGCCGGCCGCCGAGCAGATCGTCATCGACCAGGAGCTGGCGGCCGCCGGCGCGCCGGAGTTCGCGAACGTCGTCGGCCTGGACGTGCTGGGGCCGTCCCTGCTGCGCTTCGGCACCGACGAGCAGCGCCGCCGTCACATCCCGGCGATCCTCGCGGCCGACGAGATCTGGTGCCAGGGCTTCTCGGAGCCGGACGCCGGCTCCGACCTCGCGTCGCTGCGGACCCGTGCCGAGGACCGCGGCGACCACTTCCTGCTCAGCGGGCAGAAGACCTGGGTCTCGTGGGGGCAGTTCGCGCGCTGGTGCGGCGTGCTGGCCCGCACGGATGACGCGGGGCCGAAGCACCGCGGGATCTCGATGCTGATCGTGGACATGCGGTCGCCCGGCGTGGAGCTGCGGCCCATGACCCAGATCACCGGTCACGCCGAGTTCTGCGAGCTGTTCCTCGACCACGTCGTCGTGCCCCGGGCCAACCTGGTCGGCGCGCTCGGCGACGGCTGGAAGATCGCGATGCACACGCTCGGTCACGAGCGCGGCACCGCCGCGCTGCCGCGCCAGGTCAAGCTGCGCACCTGGCTCGACCGGGCAGTCCGCGTCGCGTCCGAGCGCACCGTCGACGGTCGGCGCCTGATCGACGATCCGGGCTCGCAGGCCGCGCTGGCCCGGGCCCTGGTCGGTGTCGAGGTCCTGCGCCACCACGCGTATCGCACGGTCGGCGAGTTCCTCAACGGCGGCGCGGTCGGCCCCGACAGCTCGAGCGTCAAGCTGCTGATGGCGGAGGCCGAGCAGCGCCTGGCGGCGACCGTGCTCGAAGTCCTCGGCCCGACGCTCGAGCACGCCGAGCCGGATGCGGCCGAGGAGAACGACTTCTGGTACGAGACCTACCTCTACTCGCGGGCCGCGACCATCTACGGCGGCACGCAGCAGATCCAGCGCAACATCATCGCCGACCGCGTCCTCGCCCTCCCACAGGAGTAGCCCGCAATGGACCTGGAGCTCAGCGACGAGCAGACCTGGCTCAGCGAAGCGGTCGACACGCTGCTCGCGCGCGAACCCGAGGACGGCCGGCTGTGGGCGAGCCTGGTCGAGTTCGGCGCCCTGTCGGTGGGCCGCGAGGAGGGGCTGGGCGCGGTCGAGCTGTGCCTGATCGCCCGTGCGCTCGGGGCGCACCTGGCGCCCGTCCCGTACCTCGGCAGCGCCGCCGTCCGCTTCGCCGCCCCGCCGCTGGCCGAGGAGCTCGGAGAGGACGCGGTGGCGCTCGCGTTGCTCGAGCCGGCATCGGGCTGGGGAGCGGCGCCGGAGGGCACACGGCTCGAGGCGGTCGCCACCCCGCTCGAAGCGGGCGCGGGCGGCCACGCAATCACCGGCCGCAAGGTGGCGGTGGAGCATGCCGGCTCGGTCGCGCGCCTCGCCGTCGTCGCGGCCGCCGAGGACGGGCCGGCGCTCGCCGTGGTCGACGCCGGTGCGACAGGGGTCACCTCCGTCGCGCAGCCGGCGTTCGACCCGACGGCGCCGACGTACGCGGTCGGGCTCGTCCGCGCCCCGGTCGTCGCCGGACCGTTCGGCGGCGAGGCGATCCGCCGGATGACGACGATCGGGACGCTGCTCGCCGCCGCCGAGGCGGTAGGGGCGGCTGGGCGCATGCTCGACGACGCCTGCCGCTACGCCGCCGAGCGGCGCCAGTTCGGCCGGACGATCGGCAGCTTCCAGGCGCTGCGCCACCTGCTGGCCGACATGTACGTGCGCCAGGCGAGCTCGTGGTCCTCGATCCTCTACGCGGCGGCCGCCCTCGACGAGGACGCCGACGAGGCGCCGCGGACGGTGTCGATCGCCAAGGCGTACGTGTCGAGCTCGGCGCGCGAGGTCGCCCACGGCGCGATGCAGGTGTTCGGCGGCATCGCCGTGACGGCGGAGCACCCCGCCCATCGGTTCCTGCGCCGGATCGTCGTGCGCGAGCGGCAGTTCGGCGACGCCGCCCATCACGAGCGCGCGCTCGGGCGGGCGCTCGCCGAGGCCGCGGTCCTGGAGCCGGTGAGCTGATGGCGACCGCCAGCGGGTTCAACGATCCCACCGCACAGCGCCTCGAGCCGATCACGACCGGCGCCGAGCCGCACGTCGTCGGTCCGCTGCTCGCCGGCGCGCTGCACGACCCGCGCTGGCTCGACTGCGACGTCGCGCTGATCGCCGGCGGCAAGTCGAACCTCACGTACCGGGTCGCGTGCGACGCCGGCGAGGTGATCCTCCGCCGTCCGCCGCTCGGGCACGTCCTGCCGACGGCGCACGACATGGTGCGCGAGCACCGCGTGCTGCAGGCGCTCGACGGGACGGCCGTGCCGGTGCCGCGCGTCCTGCACCTCGGCGCCGCCGACGGCCCGCTCGGCGTCGACTTCTACGTGATGGAGCGCGTCGTCGGCCACGTCTGCCGCAACGCGCTGCCTCCCGGCTATGCAGACGGCCGCGAGGAGCGGGCGGCGATCGGCGCGGCGCTCGTCGACGTGCTCGCCGACCTGCATGCCGTCGACCCCGCTGCGGTCGGCCTCGAGCGCTTCGGGCGTCCCGCCGGCTTCGTCGAGCGCCAGCTGCATCGTTGGTCGCAGCAGTGGGACGCCTCGAAGACCGGCGAGCTGCCCGCGCTCGACGAGCTGCGAGACGAGCTTGTCCGCACCCTGCCGCCGCAGCGCGCCGCCGCGATCGTCCACGGCGACTACCGGCTCGACAACACCGTCCTGCACCCGACATCGCCCGGCCGCATCGTCGCCGTCCTCGACTGGGAGATGAGCACGCTCGGGGATCCGCTGACCGACCTCGGCACGCTGCTCGCCTACTGGAGCGAGGCGGCCGACGACGACGTGCTCGCGGCGGCGCGCGTGATGGCGCCGATCACGGCCGCGGACGGGTTCCCGACCCGGTCGGAGGTCGTCCGCCGCTACGCGGCGCGTACGCGCGTCGACGTGTCCGACGTCGAGTGGTACCAGGCGTTCGCGTACTTCAAGCTCGCGGTCGTGTGCCAGGGCATCGCGGCGCGCGCCGCGGGCGGCGCGATGCTCGGGTCCGGCTTCGACGACGCGCAGCGGATCGTGGCGCCGCTCGTGGCGGCCGGCCGCAGGGTCCTGCGCATCGACTAGCGCGCCAGGCGCCAGATGGCGATCGGCCGGTTGAGCAGCCGGATCGGCCGCGGGCGCGACCGGCTCACCGCACGGCCATCCCGCCGTCGACGCTCAGGACATGACCGGTCACGAAGCTGCTGCCGGGGCCCAGCAGGAACAGCACGGCCTCGTCCAGCTCGCCGACCCGGCCGCCGCGCCCGAGCGGCGTGCGCTCGAGCAGGAAGGGCGGGAACGCCTCGGGGTCGTCGCCCAGCTCAGCGGTCATCTCGGAGGCGAAGAAGCCGGGAGCGACGGCGTTCACGCGGATGCCGTAGCGCCCCCATTGCGATGCCAGCTCGCGCGTGAGGCCGATCATCCCCGCCTTCGAGGCGACGTAGGCCGCGTCCGGGATCTGGCCGATCGAGCGGAGGCCCATCACCGACGCGACGTTGACGATCGCGCCGCCGCCGCCCGAGCGCATCCGGCTCGCGGCCGCGCAGGACAGCGCGAACGGGGCGGTGAGGTTGACGTCGAGCACCCGCGCGAACGCGTCGGCGCTCGTCCTCAGCGCCGGCGCGGTCGCCCCGACACCGGCGTTGTTCACGAGGCCGTCCAGCCGGCCGTGGCGGTCGATCACGGTCTCAACGAGCCGCTCGCGGTCGTCGGCGGCGGTCACGTCACAGGCGACCGCGTGGACGCGCGGCAGCTCGCGCTCCAGGCGCACGAGCCGCTCGGCACGCC
>JBOGYU010000013.1:0-24647 GCA_050696935.1 Solirubrobacteraceae bacterium
GGGCTGCACGGCGTGGACCTGCTCCCCGGGCGCGTGGCAGCGGCGCGCGCCGCGGTGCCGGGGGCGGACGTCCGCGTCGCCGACGTCCGCTCGCTGCCGTTCGACGACGAGTCCTTCGACACGATCTTCTTCTTCACCGTGCTCTCGTCCCTGCCGTCGGCTCGCGCGGTGCAGGAGGCGCTCCGCGAGGCCCGCCGCGTGCTCGCTCCCGGCGGGAGACTCGCGGTCTGGGAGCCGCGCGTGCCGACCGCGAACCGAGCGACCAGGCTCGTCCGCCGGGGCGAGATGCGCGCGGCGGCCGGCCGACCGATCGCCGACGTCACGCTCACGCTCACGCCCCCGCTCGCCCGCCGCCTCGGCCGGGCGACCGGCCGGCTGTACGAGCCGCTGGCCCGGGTGCCGCTCCTGCGCACGCACCGGCTCACGATCTACGGCTAGGCGCCGCTTACACCGTGGCCGCCACCGCCCAGACAACGGGCAACGCGACGGCACACGCCACAGACGCGCCGGCGAACTTCACGAGCTTGCCGCGATGACGTCGCAACAGCATGGGGGGCTCCCCGAGAAGACGATCCCGCCGCGGCGAGCACGCGCCGCGACGTTCCCGCTGGGAGCTGCCGGCGGATCGAGCCACGGACCAGATCTCCGGCGGCCTACACGATCCGTACCGTGTCGTGTAGCATCGGGTTCATGGAGCGGCTGAATATCACGCTTGATGACGAACAGGCCGAGAAGCTGTCCCGACTGGCCGAGCGCATGCACGTCCAGCCGGGGACCGTGGCCCGCTCGCTGCTGTCGAACGCCATCGACGAGGCCGATCCCGACGCGCGCAACGTCGTGGATCTGCTGGACGGCATCCCGGGCGCCTATGAGCGCGCCCAACTCGGCCTCCGGCAGGCCCAGGCCGGACAGACCGTTCCGCTGGACGAGCTCTGACGCGTGGCCTCGGTCGAGCTCGCCGCGTCCGCTGTCGACGACCTCGACCAACTCGTCCTCACGCACAGCCTCCCTGTGGACACCCGCGCGCGCGTAGCGAGGTCACTACGCGCACTCGAGGACCTCCCGCGCATGGGACCCGCGCTTGGCGGACGCTGGGAGGGCTTCCGATTCGTGCTGGGGCCGTGGCGCTGGCTGCTGCTCGTCTACGTGTCCATCGAGTCCGAAGACCGCGTCGTCGTCGTGACCATCCAGGACGCCCGCTCGTCGACGGCCGTGACAGCCGGGAGGCGGTAGGCGGCTCGCCAAACGCGAGGCCGCACGGGCCTGGAGAGTTGGCGGCAGGGATGACGTGCTATTCACCCGCGGTAGTGCCCAGGCCGGTAGCCACCATCCCGCGGGTGGAGGCGGTCGTCCAACCGCCGATGGTCCTAGGCTTGACGGCATGACCATCGGCATCGTCGGCCTCGGCTACGTCGGCCTGCCCCTCGCCGTCGCGTTCGCCGAGGCGGGGGTGGACGTGATCGGCGTCGACATCGACGCTCAGCGGATCTCCGAGCTGCAGGCCGGGCGCTCCCACATCGAGGACATCCCGTCCGAGCGCCTGAACGGCGTGCTGGAGCGCTGCCGCTTCACGACCCGCTACGTCGAGCTGCACGACGCCGACGCGGTCCTGATCTGTGTCCCGACGCCTCTCACCCGCAACCGCGAGCCCGACCTCGGCCCGCTGCTCGCCGCCGCCCAGGCTCTCGCCGGCGTGATCCGCCAGGGCCAGACGATCGTGCTCGAGTCCACCTCCTTCCCGGGCACGACGCGCGAGCACCTCGTCCCGCTCCTGGAGGAGTCCGGACTGCGCGCCGGGGAGGACTTCGCGCTCGCCTTCTCCCCCGAGCGCGTGGACCCCGGCCGCACCGACTACACGATCCGCACCACGCCGAAGGTCGTCGGCGGCCTCACGCCCACCTGCACCGAGCGCGCGGTCGCGGCCTACGAGCCGGTCTGCGACCACGTCCTGCCGGTCTCCACCCCCGAGGTCGCCGAGCTGTCAAAGCTGCTCGAGAACATCTTCCGATCGGTCAACATCGCGCTCGTCAACGAGCTGGCGATGCTCGCCGACCGCATGGGCATCGACATCTGGGAGGTCGTCGACGCCGCCGCGACCAAGCCGTTCGGGTTCATGCGCTTCGACCCCGGCCCGGGCATGGGCGGCCACTGCCTCCCCGTCGACCCCTTCTACCTCGCGTGGAAGGCCCGCGAATACGACATCTCGACCGAGTTCATCGAGCTCGCGGGCAAGGTCAACCAGAACATGCCGTACTTCTGCCTGGAGAAGATCGAGCGCGCGCTCAACGACGCCGGCAAGCCTGTACGCGGCTCACGCGTGCTGCTGCTCGGCGTCTCCTACAAGGCAGGCGTGGGCGACCTGCGCGAGTCACCGGCGCTGAAGATCATCGAGCTGCTGCGCGAGCGCGGCGGCGACGTGCGCTACCACGACCCACACGTGCCCGAGCTGTCCGAGCACGGCCTCGGCAGCCTCGCCCTCGACGACGCGCTCGACGGGATCGACCTCGCCGTCATCGTCACCGCCCACCCGCATGTCGACCACGGCCGGGTGGTCGAACACGCTCCCGTCGTGCTCGACCTGCGCGGGACGACACGGCACCTGGGTGTGCCGCAGCTCTGATGGCCCCAACCGACCGCCCGCTCAAGCGATGGAGTTCGTCGGCGAGGCCGGCGAGCGTGGTGAAGCGGACGCGTCGTCCCTGCTGGCAGGCGCAGACCGCAGCGCGGTCGCGAGCACCGTCTTGCCGGTCCCGCTGTCGCCGATGAAGATCACCGACTCGCGGTCGTCGATCCAGGAGCCCTCGGCGAGCGCGGCGATCGTGGCCTGCGGGACGTTCGGGTTGTCGGCGAAGTGGAAGTCCTCCAGCCGCTTGGTCTGCGGGAAGCGGGCGTCGATCAGGCGGCGTCTCTCCCGGCGCTCGGCGCGTTCGGCCATCTCGGCCTCCAGCAGCGCGCCGAGGTAGGCGACCGGTGTCTGCTGCTGCCGCGTGGCCTCCGCTGCGAGCTGCCGGAAGCGGCGGCGGACGGTGGGATCAGGCGTGAGTCAGCCACTCGGCAGCCGGCCGCTCTTGCCGCCCCCGAGTCGTGACCTCGAGCGAGAGGGCGTTCGCCGATGTCTATTAGCTGCCGGTCCACGCCCAAGGCGGCCGGCGCCCCATCAGGCAATCCAGCACCGGGATGTCCGGCGCGTAGTGCTGGACAAGGCGTGCGCAAGTCGAGCTCGGGATCGGGTCGGGTGGCGAGGGCTCCACGTTCCACACCTTCTCGATGAAGAAACGCAACCCCGCGCGCTCATTCCGGTCGAGCGCTCCCTCGTACCTTTCGACCTCATCGACGAGCTCGTTCAACGCATCCTCACCGACGCGTCCGTCGAGCCGCCGCCGCACCGTTGCGCGTCTCTGTCCTGGGGAAGCGCCTTCGATCTCATTCATCACCGCTGTCGTCTCGGTGGGCCCGGTCCGCGGCTGCAGTCCGCTGCGAAACACTCGCCGCTGGGGACGCGTCGGAACGAATCGCGACTCCACCCCAAGGAATCGCAGTATCCGTTGCACCGTCTCGACAGGTCGATTCACGAGGTCGGCCGTGTATTCGACGTGCAGCTGGCCCGCCGGCAGCACGGAGAGGTACTCCTCCAGAACCCGCCGATACTCGCCCTGGACGATGTACGTGTTGGTGTCGTGCGGTGCCGTCCGCCCGTCGAAGAGCGCTCGTGGCTCGAGAAGCGCATCGACGACATCGTTGAACTCCCGGTCCTCCCGTCCACGGGCGACCGACATCCGATGCTGCGACTGGGCACGCTCTATTGGATCGCGGAGGATCGCCACAAGCCGTACCGTCGGTACAGTGGCGGCGATCCGCCGAGCGACTTCGGCAGTCGAGGCGTCATGCCAGCCGTGCATGTAGTGCGGCGTCACGGTCCCCCGCATGACCTCCGCCTCCGATGGCGCGCCGAGCCGCTCGAGATACGTGGCCAGGCCCCTGCGGTAGACCTCCGTGTGAGAGAAGAACGGCGCCTCCTTCACCGTCGGAATCCAGACGTTCGGGTGGTCTCGCAGCAGCTGCCACAGCGCCGTGGTCCCGGCCTTCTGCGCACCGATGACGATGAAGTCGAGGCGCGAGACCATCGACAATGCGCTTTGGCGCGTCATGCCCCCAATGTTGGCACGCCGATGCGCCGACTCAGTGGTTCACCGAGCGGGTCCGGGTCCGTTGAGACCTTGACTATATGGCCTGTCCCTGACAGACCGGACCTGTCGCTGCCTACCAACGAGGAACGGGAGACTTCCGGGCCAACTGCCACCAAAGATCCGCACGTCCGGGACCACGACAGCCTCCCGGCGCTCAGATCACGCTCAAGTCGCCGTCCCCGTCCGAGGAAACGGGTCGATGCCAGCGCCCTTCCATGCGACTACTCGCGACCGGCATCTTCATCCTCCGCCATTCCTCGCTCACCCACCGCAGCCGACCCCCGAGCGGCCTGTCGATTGACCAGATCGAAGCCTGCGATCATGACGCCCGCTCCGTGCCCTTCCCGTGTCACGCGACCTTTAGGCGGTCGATCCGCATTTCAAACGGCTACCCATGCGGTGACGTGCCCACCGCGACTCAAAGCCACGCAGCCCAGGGCCGTGCATCTTCCTCTGCATCGAGGCGGCCGGCCACTCCCCGCCCATGGAGGCGGATACAAATCGCTCGCGCCAAAGTACCATCGCGGTCAGATGCGCATCTTCATACACGACGGCAACCGGCACAGCGTCGACGAGAGTGGATACGGTCAGCTCTCGGCGTCCTTATGTGCCGGGCTGAGACAGCTTGGACACGAAGTTCGGTTCGAGGCGTTCACCAGCATGCAGGTTTGCATCTACGTGTGCCCTCCCAGCGCAATCAAGCCAATGGCCGATGTTGCGCGCGTTGCCTTCACGATGCATGAGCTCGACCACCTTCCGGAGGGTAAGCTCACCTGGCCAACCATACTGAACTCGCTCGACCTACTTATCACACCCACTGGTTGGAATCGCTCAATCTGGCGCAAGCTCGGCGTCACCGTCCCAATCGAGGTAGCGCCGTTGGGCATCGACCCTAGCATCTACTTTCCGTCCACTGGTGGGACCTGCCGCTTTCTCTCTGTCCACGAGAACCTTGGCAGCCCAAGCTCTCGCGAGAACTGGCTCGACACCCTCAAGGCGTACTTCGCCGCATTTTCAGCCAGCGATCCTGTCGTCTTGACCATCAAGACGTGGAAATGGAAGGAGGCCAGCTGGGCACAGGCCGTCGAGGACGTCGCGAGGGAGCAGGGAAAGGCAGAGACCGATCGACCGCGTCTTGAGGTCATCGGCGCCCACCAGACCAGCTCGGAGATGCGCGCTCTTTACCAGTCCGCCTGGTTGTTTCTCAAGAACGCCAACCGCGAGGGCTGGAGCTTACCCAGCACTGAGGCGATAGCGTGCGGTACTCGGGTTGCCGCCTCCCGTATCCAGCCGCTCGTCTCTCACCTCCCTGCGGGCACTCGCTGGTTCACCTTAGGTGACCACAATGAGCTCAAGTATCTATTCCGGCGGGAGCTCCAGGACTTCAAGGACCACCTGCGTCGATGCCAGCGGCATCCGATCCTTCAGACTGCGAAGCTCGTGGAGCAGCACCTGCAACGCCATATAGCTCTTGACTAGCATGGAGATCCCTTCGAAGTCTTACGTTTAGTCGTCAGCCATACGCACGCGACCCGTCGGTCCCCAATCAGTTTTGCAGGACGATCGAAGCGAAGGTGTATTGCTGGTCAACAGCCAGATTATGGGGCAGAGCGAGGTCCACGTTCTCATAGTCGCTCTCGCCCACGAAGGGGAGACCAATGGCCTCAATGAGCGCGTCGAGCCGCTCCCGATCGAACGTACTGCCAGACTTCACTCCATGAGGCCGTTGAGGTGCGAAGTCGGTGGTCACGCCGATGTGACCGCCAGCCCGACAGACCCGCTTCATCTCCGAAATTGGAACGCAATAATCTCGAAGATGCTCGATCACGGACCAACAGGTCACGACGTCGAAGGAGCTGTCGGGGTACGGCAGCTCGTCGAGGAGATTTCCAACGTCGACCCTCACGCGATCGGCCACGCCCGTCGCTCCGTAGAGAGACCGGCGCTCCGCTTCCCAGGCCATATCGAAGGTCACGACCTCGCAACCCAGACGTCGCGCGAGGTAAATGGGTGCCAATGACCCGGAAGTCCCGAGATCGAGCACCCGGCGGTCAGCGAACGGCACACTTGTTATAACGGTTGCGTACTCCCACGCGCGATTCCTGTGGGAGTAGCTGAACTTCACCTTCTCCTGCGCGAGGATGTACCACCATGATTCAAAGTAGCGCCGCATCTCAGCAAACGCGGGCCGTCGGTAGTCGTCCGGGTCGTAGAGCTTGCTAGTAACCGGCATGTTGGTATAGAAGGATGAAGGAATGCGGAGCCGTACTGCTCGAGCGCATGATGGGGGAGCGAACCCTATTGGATTGCGGCTATCCTTTCAGGGCCTCAGCGACAAGTGCCGGACATTTCAATCGGCCATCGCGCTCGCGGCAGCCCCACTGCGCAGTCACCTTGACTTCTACGAAGCCGCTCCCCTCAAGCGTCGCACTGAGCCGCTCAGCGTTCCAGGCGGTCTTGTGGATGTCCCAGATACCATACCCAACCTTGTTCTGAACGGCGAATAGCAGATACTCCCACTCCTCCCAGCTGATCTCGCCACTGTGGAGGCAGCGATTGTGAGCCTCCACGTTGTTTGTAACGATTCGAAGACGCCCACGCGGTCGCAAGACACGACGCCATTGACGAAGCATCGGTGCGACTTCATGCTTGGCGACGTGCTCGATAAACCAGTGCGAGTAGATCTCGTCGGCCACGTTCGAGTCGAACGTCTCAAGGGTGCGCCCGTCGTCGACGACATCAACTCCCGACTGCGCGACCACATCAACGTGGACGTACCCGTCCATTCCCCTTGCGCCCGATCCTATTTCTATCTTCATGCGTGGTCGCGCCAGTCTCGTGTGGTCTGCGAGTTTATGTGGCGCCGCGGTCGCAGGACATGACTCCCGAGCTTCCTGCTGGCACTGCCATCTGACCGGCTCGGTTCCGAACCCTGGTTGCCAACAGCCGCGACGCGAACAACGCGAACTCCGACATCGCGGCGCGCTCAATCGAGTAGGTGGCCGCCGTCGTCATGCCGGCCTGCCTCAGCCGGCGGCGGAGCTCCACATCCCGGATCAGCCTACTCGTTGCCCCATAGTAAGAGGCTGGGTCGTGGGTGTCGACAACGACCGCGTTGGCTCCCGAGCAGGCGAACTCGACAGGACCGCCAATGGCCGGCAACACTGGCACGCACCCGCATGCCATGGCCTCGAGACCCGTGCGGCCGAACGCCTGAAATGTCGAGAGATCGACGAACACGTCGGCGGCCCGCAAAAGATCGGCCACCTCCTGCCGCGACAGGATCCCGGCATGTCCGCGGATCAGAGCGGGGTCAGCGCCGAGCGCCTCCATGTCGGCCGCCGTGCAACCAAACGTTCTGAACTGCACGCGGTCGCCGAACTCGTGGTGCAGGCTCGTGAGGAGAGCCATTGTCGCCCGCGGCTGACGGCGCGGCGTGCGCGGGCGGATCATGGCGGTGACGACCGGATTCTCCGAGTCATGCGAGCCGTAATCCGGCCGGTAGAGCGCCGAATCGATGCTGGGCTCGACCTTGGCGACCGGCTCGCCGTGCAGCGCGGTGACCAGGTTGCAGAGCCAGTGGGTCTTGGCGAAGAGCAATGGACGCGGCAGCGCCGTGTACGACGCGAGCGCCTGCTCGGCGCTCGTAGAGCCCGGCTCCGAGAAGAAGGGCTCGTAGTCCTGCACGTAGTAGGCCGTGGTGTGGACCTCTGGGTGTCGTGCCGCGATTCGCTCGACTAGATCGACGGAGGTGAAGTGCGTCGCTACCAGAACCTCGGAGTCCGCGACGATTGCATCCAGATGCTCCAAGGATTCGTAGGCAGTGAAGAAGGTGAGTTGGTCGGCGTAGACATCACGGACGCGTTCTAGCGCTACGACCGGTACGGCGATTCGCGCGGGCACTCCAAGCGTGCGTAGCCCGCCAACCTCTTGGACCACGGAATGCGAGCCGCCCGATCCGCCCTTGGCGATGCCGGGGAGGACGAACAGCGGCGAAATCCGACGACCAAGCCGTTCGTGAACGGTGTGGACTAGGGCGGCGGGCTCTTCCAATATCCGCTTCAGGCGCGAGCCGAGCTCCGCGACGGGAGGTTCGCTCTCGAGCTGCTTGACGAGCGCTCCCACGGTGTCGGCACCGTGCTTGTCGAGGAAGAGGGCGTAGTTGCGCTTCGCGTGGGCGTCGCGGCCCTCGCGGGTGTATGAGCGCGACTTCGCGTGGTACACGAAGGCGTCGTCCGCGACTGCACCGGTGAAACCCGCCGCCCGAGCACGCAGTGAGAAGTCGTTCTCCTCGCAGTAGCCGGACGCGAACGACCCCTCGTCGAGCAGGCCGATCCGGTCCAGGACGCTGCGCTTGATGACGTAGCAGAAGCCGTTGAGGAACGGGACTCGTGGGCGCTCGACCTTCGACGCGGTGGCGACCGCCACCGCCATCCCGTCGGGCGTCAGCCACTCGGGCAGCGGGTTGACCGCCCATCTGCCGGCTTCGCGGACGGACGGGACGGACTGGTGAGTGGCGGCGTTGGAGACCGGGCCGATGATCCCGATCCGGTCGTCCTGGTCGCCGCACTCGATGATCCGCTCGAGCCAGCCCGCGGTGACGATCGTGTCGCTGTTCAGCAGCGCCAGGTAGTCGCCGGTCGCCGCCCGGAGGCCGAGGTTGGCCGCGATGGTGTAGCCATGGGGCGGGTCCGCGTTCCTGACGAGCTGGACGCGCGGGCTGGTGCCAGCGACGCGGCGGAGGTAGGACGCCGTGGGCTCGTCGCTGCCGTCGTCGACGAGGACGACCTCCGCATCGTCGGGAAGATGGCGCGCCATGGAGTGCAGGCACCGGCGCACGTCCTCGAGCGCGTCGTGCACGCAGACGATGACGGAAGCGCGCGGCGTCGCAACGGACAGGCGCTTCCGCGGGAACGCCGGCCACGGCAGCGCGATCTCGCGCTCGGTCAGGTGTTGGAGTCCCGCCTCGCGCCGCACGTCTGCGTAGCGCGCGACGAAGGCGTCCCTCTGCGCCGCCTCCGGGTCCTCGGGGACGGCTCCGTCGGCTGGCGCAGAGGCACCCTCCGGGGCCGGCGTCCCGGCAGACGGCCCCCCGGCGCCACGCTGCTGGATCTCAGAGCGCAGCAACTGGACGTGTCTCTCCAGCTCCGTCCGCGCCGCCTCCTCGCGCAGGAGGGCAGCACGCGTGCGGTCGAGCTCGTCGTGGATCTCATCGAACCTCGTCCTGCGGCGCGCCAGCTCTGCACCGCGCATGCGCTCGGCCGCCAACGCGCTCTCGAGCGCGTCGCGATCGTGGACGAGGCGGCTCCTCAGCTCGCGCTCGCGACCGACTGACGCCTCACCGACGGCGATCGCGCGCTCCCGCTCGGCGCGTACTTCGTCGAGCGCTTGCCTCAGCCCGCGGACCTCGTCTGCCAGCTCCTCCGCGCGGCGGAGCTGCGCCTCGGCCCTGTCCTCGGCGGTCCGCGTTCGGCGCTCGAATGCGGTGATCGTCTCGGAAAGACGAGCAACCGTCTCGCGAGCACGATCGAGCTCACGACGCTGCTCCAGCTCCCTGCCCGCGAGAGCGCCCAGCCGCTCGCGCAGACCGTCGCGCTCTGCCTCGGCGCGCCCGAGCGCCGCCGCGGCGACCTTCTGCTCGTCGAAGATGCGATCCCGCTCGCTACGGAGCGCGTCGAGAATTTCTTCCGTGGCGACGAGCCGTCGCTCCAGGTGGTCCCGCTCGGCTGCGGTCGGCGCGGCCGCGATCTCGTGCCCGTGAGCTTCCCGTCTGGCGCTCTCGGGGTCGGCGAGGCGCCGCTCGAGCTCGGCGACGCGCTTCCATGTCCGGGCGACCTCCGCCGTGCGGCCGGCCACGCGGATCTCGGCGAGCAGCCGCTCGCGCTCGACCGCCTCGAGTTGGGCGCGCAGGAGCGGAGCCGCTCCCAGCCGCCTGATCGCCTTCGCCAGCGCCGGTTCGCGTTCCAGTCTCGACCGCTCCACGAGCACGCCGAGCCCATGGAGTCCGGCCAGCGTGTGCAAGGTCCATCCCGCGTCCGACTCCGCCATGAAGTCCTCGACCGCGGTGAGGACCCCATTGGCCTGCGAACCCTCCTTAACAGCGTTCTCCAGGTGCGGGTTGAGCCCGTTCTCCACGAGCTCGCCGGAATCTGGGTGCATCCCCTTCCGGGCGTGGGCTTGGCGATGACGGCTCGGAATCGTCGCCGGGTCGTAGTAGAGGTCTCGGCGACCGTACGGCCAGCCCGTGTCGTGCAACGCGACGATCGGCAACGCGGTGTCGTGTGCGCGCGCGCTGTGCTCGATCAGGCGGAGCTCGTTGATCACGGTGAACCAGTTGTGGTCCCCGTCGATCAGGACCAGCTCGACGGGATCCATGCCCGGCAGCGCCTCGAGGCTGAGGGCCCTGTGGAACACGAGCGTCTCGCCGTGGCGCTCGCGCCATTCGTCGACGTCGATCTCGGGCGAGGGATCGATCACGTGCGCGACGCCGCCGACCTCGTGGCAGTAGTCGAGCGCCAGTCGAGTCAGCAGGCCGGATTGGCAGCCGATCTCGCAGATGCTGCGCGCACCTGCGGCCCGCGCGATCGGGAGCAGCACGTGATGCCAGAAGCGGTTCACGCCGCCCCGTCGGATTCCTTCGACTGCGCTTGTAGCCGCTCGATCGCCCGTGTGAGCGCGTCCGTGCGGCCCGGCCGCCTGAACGTCAGCACGCGAGCCGCGCGCACGATCGCATGACCGAGGCGCCACGACTGCGACTCGCGCAGGCGGGCGAGGTCGGCGCTCGCAGCCTCCGTCGCGCCCTCGAGTGCGGTCAGGCGACCGGCCAGCTTCTCGCGTTCGGCCCTGGCCGACGCCGTGCGGCGCTCGGCGTCAGCAACGCGACGGCGAAGGTCTTCGATGTGCTCCCGGGCACGCTCCGCATCGCCGCGCGCCTCGTCCGTGAATATGCGAAGCGCCGCCGCGGTGTCCGCCATCGCCGCCTCGCGCCGCTCCGCCGCCTCGCGATCCGCCTCGACCTCCGCCAGACGGCGCTTCAGCTCGACCACCTGTCCTGACGCCTCCTCATCCTCCAACTCCTCCACTCCCAGGCGCTGGATGATCGCCTCGATCGGGCGCTCCAGCTCCGTCGCTCCCGACGGGAGCGCGATGCGCACGTCATCGAAGCCCGGGAGGTCGAGCAGTCGCCACCCGTGCTCGGAGAGGACGGCGATCGACGACTCTCCCGGACCGAGCGTCTGGCCCAAGCCATGGACGAGCACGGCGGGGGCACCAAGCTGGTGCCCACCGAGCTGCCGCAGCGCGTCGATATGACCGTGGAGCTCGCGACGCGCGTCCAGGATCGCGAGCCGGCATGCCCGAACCGCCGAACACGCCCGCGACGCAGAGCCGTGCACGACCAGGCGGTCGCCATAGACGGCATCCAGGCCCGCGGCGCCGGACGGCGAGACGGCATGCACCACCGTCCGCGAGACCGCGAGCAGGGCCTCCGCAAGCTCGTGATCGTCCGTATCGCACACCACATCCCCGCTCGCGCCATCGGTCAGGGGCCGAATCACCGAGCGCCAGAGGGCGCGCTCGTCGCGGGCAAGTGGCTCAGCCATGCGTCACCGTCCGAGCCAACACGTGCTGATAGCGGGCGACGTGAGCGAGCTGTCGATGGACGGCGCCTCGGCGCGGGCTCGCCAGTCCGATGTCCACGAATCCGGCGGACCGAAGCTCGCGCCGGACGCCCCACGCCGACGCCAGCCGGACTGTCGATCGCTCTCGCCCGAACCGCCGCGCGGCTGCCGTAGCGGGACCGGGCGCCAGCATGCCGATGAGCGGCAGGCCCGTGAACTGGTCGACGGGGAACAGCCGGTTCGGGTTCCGCATGATCAACCACCCTCCCGGCCGCAGCGCGCCGGCGATCGCTCGCAGCGCGGCCTGGCGTTCCCAGGGCTCCCGCAGGTAGCAGAACGAGTTGTTGAGCACGGCGAGGTCGAACTGCGCCCCGCCGAGGGAGATCGCTTCCATCCGCGCACGGCGGAAATCTATGGAGAGTCCATGGCGCTCCGCCACCTGTTGTCCGACTGCGAACCGCTCGACGTTCGGATCGATTGCGGTGACGGCGGCGCCGCGCCACGCGAGGACCACGGCCATCGCGCCGAAGCCGCAGCCGACGTCGAGGACGCGTGCGCCGTCGACCGAGTTGAGCTCGGAGCCTCGGAAGAGGACCTCGAGCAGCGTCTCGGTCCTGCGTTCCGCGAACTGGGAGTTGGTGAGCAAAGTGTTGAGACCGGAACGCCTCGTCAGCGCCTCCCCGCGGTCGGCGTAGTACGTGCGGACCGCTCGCTCGAGCGTGGCCGCTACCGGCGCGAAAGCGGAGTCCTCCGGAACCGGAGCGAGGGCGTCGGGCGTCGCGGGCTCGTCGGTCCCGGTCCGCGAGAGAAGCCGGCGCCGACCCGGACGCGGATCGGGCAGCGCGGCCGCGAGCAGACGGTCTCGCCACAGACTCGCCCCAGAGGCGAAGTTGTTCGGATGCGTGAGACAGAGGATGGGCGTGCGCCCCTCGCTCAGCATCGCGAACGGGTCCCGACCCTCACTCCAGCCGCCATCCGGCGCGCTCCGGTCGGTGAGCCAGGCCGCGAGCCGGTGACCGCGAAGCGATTCATTGCCGTCGAGCTCGACGCCGAGGGCGTGCAGGTCACGGTCACGGACCAGGACTCGATTGTTGACCCCCGGGACTCGCGAATCGCCGTGTGGACAGATGCTGCGGATGGGCCCGAAGAGCTGCTTGAACGCCGCGATCTCCGCCCGGAGCTCCTCGCGGCCGGCGCTCGTCTCCTCCTCGGGACGCTCGGCCGGCCCGGCGCGCAGGAGCCGCCGTGTCAGCGTTTCGTAGTGGAGGCCGACGCCGCCGCCCGCACGCCGCACCGCGGTGATCACGCGCGCGTCTGCCGTCCTCCAGCGGAAGTACCAGGTCGAGACGATCCCGAGGTCGCGCTCCGCCGCGAGCATCGGAATGACGGAGCGTGGATGCTGGTCCACGTCGTGGCGCAGGATGAGCGTTGGGGCTGTTGCGTCGTCGTCCGGGCGCCGCAGCCAGTCCTCGAGAGGCACGACGCTGTAGCCGCATGCGAGCGCGTGGGCGAGCAGCCGCCGGTACTCGTCCCAGCGTGCGGACGAGAACGTGCGCGCCAGCCGCCTCCGTGCGTACCGGTCACCGACTTGACGGCTGCCCTCCGTGCCGACCTGCGAAGCCCCCTCCATCTCGGCGCATGGTAGGGCGCTGTCCGCGTCGCGGCCCTTCGACCGTCGAGAATGCGGTTCGCATGCAATCGCAGGAGCCGCAAGACCACTCGTTGTCCGAGCAGTTGGAGCGGACGCGACGCGAGCTGGATCGCGAACGCTGGCGGGCCCGCGCGCTTCAGACGGAGGCATCCCTCCTGCGGACCGGGTTGGCGACCGTGAAGGCGGACCTCGAGCGCATCGACCGGTCGCGCGCGTGGCGTTGGGGACACGGCGCCGCGATGCTCCTCGCTCGACTCACCCGGCGCAGGCTTCGAACTGGCGGGGCGGTCGCTGGTGCGCTGGAGCGGATCGCGCGGCTGGAGGAGGCGCTCGGCACGCGGCTGCCCAGCTCGGGTCGAGACAGCCCCCTTCCCGCGGCTCCGCGCCCGCCACAGCGTGGCGATCCGCTGATCCTCGGCGAAGAGGTCCGCAGGCGGTTGGGTGACCCGCCGGCGCTCGGCCACGAGCCGCTCGTCTCGATCATCGTCACGACGCACAATGGCCTGGCGCTGATGCAGGGCCTGCTGGCCGGCCTTCTCCGACGCACCGACTACGGCGCAATCGAGCTGGTCGTCGTGGACAACGCCTCGTCAGACGGCACGCGGGAGTGGCTGACCTCGCAGCAGGTCCCCTTCCCAGTGCAGGTGGAGGTCAACAGCGAGAACCGATCCTTCGCCGAGGCCAGCAACCAGGGGGCAGCCGCGGCGAGGGGCGAGCTGCTGCTGTTCATCAACAACGACGTGGAGCCGATCGAGGGCGAGTGGCTGCGCGAGCTCGTCGGATGCCTGAGCACCGGGGCGGCGGCCGTCGGTGCCCGACTGATCCACTCGGCGGTCACCGATCGCGCGGCCCCAAGCGGCTGGATCGCGCAGCACCGGGGCATCCGCTTCAGGACCGACCCGACCGGCTCGCGGCCGTACAACGCGGGGGACGGCGAGGACGCCTTCGGACCTGGGTTCGGCGCCGAGGAGGAGTATCCGGCCGCGACGGCCGCGTGCCTGCTCGTGCGCCGGGACGTGTTCGAGGCCACCGGTGGCTTCGCCGGTGACTACCGCTACGGCACCGAGGACGTGGACCTCGCCCTCCGGCTGATGAGCACGGGCGAGCGAATCCGCTGCACAGGACGCGCGGTGCTCCTGCACCGCGAGTCTTCGTCACAGGATCTCGCCGGCCGCGAGCTCGCGCGGCTCAACCGCCTGTACAACCGGACCACGTTCCTTCATCGATGGGCGCCGCAGCTCCGGCGGGAGCTGCGGCTCGACCGGCTGACCGGCGGAGACGTCTGGTCCGAGGACGGGCCGCACGTCGCCATCACGGTGACCAGCGCCGACCCGGCCGACGGCTGGGGCGACTGGTACACGGCCCACGAGATCGGCATGGCGCTCGAGGAGCTCGGGTGGCGCGTCATGTATGCCGAGCGCCGCGGCGAGCGGTGGTACGAGCTGCCCTCCAACGTCGACTACGTGCTGACGCTCCTGGACGGCTTCGATGCCCGGCGCGTCGACCCCGGGATCGTGATGGTGGCGTGGATCCGCAACTGGGCCGACCGGTGGCTTGAGCGTCCGTGGTTCAACCGGCTCGACGTACTGCTCGCCTCCTCGAGCGCTGCCGCGGCGCTCATCCAGGACGCGACCGGACGACCGGTCGTGACGTTTCCGCTGGCTACGAACCCGGCGCGCTTCACTCCTGAAGAACTTGCCGTCGAACCGGAGCTCGACTACGTGTACACGGGCAACCGCTGGGGCGAGGAGCGACCGATCGAGCAGGCGCTGGCTCCTGGCCCGGACGAGCGGGTCGCAGTGTACGGGCGCGGCTGGGACGACGTCCCGGCGGTCAAGCCGCATGCTCGCGGCGTTGCCGCGTACGACGACCTGCCCGTCATCTACCGCTCCGCCAAGCTCGTCATCGATGACAGGGCCAGCGGCAAGCTGTCGTACGGCGCCATGAACGCCCGCGTGTTCGATGCGCTCGCCTCCGGCACACCCGTCGTCACCGATTGCGCCGCGGCGGCGCGCGAACTGTTCGGCGACGACTTCCCGGTCTGGGACTCCCCGGCGTCGCTCCGCGCGGCGCTCGATGGGCTGCTCGCCGACGAGGAACGGCGGACCAGCCTCGCCGCCCGTTTCCGGCAGGAGATCCTCCGCTCCCACACGTACGAGCACCGCGCCCGGCAACTCGTCGAGCTCCTGCGCGAGGCCGAGGCGCGGCTCTCGTTCTGCATCAAGGTCGCCGCGCCCAGCTGGGAGGAGGCGGAGTGGTGGGGCGACCTGCACTTCGCGCGGGCCCTAGGCGCGGAGCTACAGCGCCGGGGCCATCGGTCCGCGATCCAGGTGCTGCCGGAGTGGGAGGAGCTTCCGGGCTACTCCTACGACGTGGCGATCGTCCTGCGCGGGCTCAGCCGGCACATGCCCAAACCGGGGCAACTCAACGTGCTCTGGAACATCAGCCACCCTCGCGACCTGACCGGCGCCGAGTGCGACGGCTACGACCTCGTCTGCATCGCCTCGGTCAGCTTCGCGGAGAAGCTGCGCGGCCGGACGTCGACGCCCGTGATGGTGCTCGAGCAGGCGACGGACCCGCGGGTGTTCTTCCCGGCGCCGCGCGACGACCTCCGGCACGAGCTTGTGTTCGTCGGCAACTCGCGCAACGTCCGTCGCAAGATTCTCGACGACCTGCTGCCGACGTCGCGCGACCTAGCGGTCTACGGAGGCCGCTGGGACGGGCTGATCGAGCCCCGCCACGTCGTCGCCGAGCACATCCCGAACGGCGAGCTGCGGCATGTCTACTCGTCGGCCGGCCTCGTACTCAACGACCACTGGGAGGACATGCGGGCCGAGGGCTTCATCTCGAACCGGCTCTATGACGCGGTTGCGTGCGGCGCGGTCGTCGTAAGCGACCGCGTCGAGGGGCTTGCCGAACAGTTCGGGACGGCCGTGGTGCACTACGACACGCCGGAGGAGCTACGCACGACCGTCGATCGCCTCCTGGCGGATCCGGACGAGCGTTCGCGCCGTGGGCGCGACGGCCGGGCGCGCGTGCTCGCCGGCCACACCTTCGCCCACCGCCTCGACCGCCTCCTGGAGGCTGTCGACGAGCGCATCGACGCGCTCGGGCACCCGACCCGCGTGGTCGGGGCACGCCGGATCAGACGCGGGCGGGCGTGATGTCGGTCTGGCTGAAGTCCGAGCCCTTGAAGAGCAAGGGCCTATCGGTTGCCTTCGCCAGCGCGTAGGAGAAGCAGTCGCCGTAGTTGAGCCCTGCCGGCGCGCGCCCCTTGCCGAAGCGCGCGAAAGCATTCCGCGCCAGGAGCGCTTGCGCGAGGTCGACGGCCACGCACCGCACGGCCGCGGCGGCGAGGAGCTCGTCCAGGTCGGCGATCCCCCCGTCGCCCGTCCTGGCCTGCATGACGATCGAGGCCTCTAAGAGCGTCGCCGAAGAGATCAGCGGGTCATCGGCGTCAGCCATCAGCTCGGCGAATGGATCACACTCCGGCTCTACGAGCAACACCGCCAGGAGCGCTGACGTGTCGACGACCACGTGCGTTCAGGAGGGAAGACCGTCGGGCCCGTAGCCCAGGATCTCGTTCGCGCTCCGCTCGTCCCGAACGGGTCTCGCGGCGCTCCGCCTGGCGATGCGCATGAGCTCCTGATGGCGTCGCTCGCGGGGAACGGCTCCTCGCAGGCGTTCGAGCCGTTCCCGAACGGCCACGGCGACCGCCGTAGTCATGCTCTCCCCGGTCTCCGCTGCGAGTTCGCGGACCAAACGGTCAGCCGCGTCATCTTTGATGTTCAACGCCATGACCTGAGGCAGAATACCAGCCAGTTTCTTCCTTGAGTGGCCAGTCATCGCGGTGGAGGGAGCGCAGGCGGTCGTACGTGGACTCCAGCTCGTGGAGCTCGAGGGGATCGACGCCCTCCTCCCACAACCGGCGGGCAACGCCGTCGCGCTCGGCCGGCGGCTCACCCGAGAGCAGATACGCGCCCACGGCAGCGTCCGCGTCGGTCGAGCGCTCGCGGTCGTCGAGCGCGCGCATAGTCCGGACGAGCCGCTCGCAGACGGCCTCGCGCGGGATGCCGAGAGAAGCGGCGACGCCGTCGGGAGACACCCGGTAGCGGGTCAGGGCCTCGAGCGTGGAGCGCTGCTCCTCCGGAAGGTCCGTCAGGCGGCTCACGAGCCTCCGCCTCGCCGCTCCCGAGGGCCCGAGCGACCACGCGATCCGGGCGAGTGGTCGCACGTGCGCCGGCGGCACGATCCGGAGGGCGACGAGGAGCACCAGGAACGCGACGAAGGTGAGCAGCTCGATCGCCGGCTGCCAGCCGCCGGTCAGCGGCGCCAGCCACCGGACGACCGCGTAGCCCGCCAGCGCCAGGGCAACCGCGCCGGCGAGCCGCGCCCACTCGAAGGGGACGGGCTCGGACGACCGGCGGGTGGCGAGCACGATCAGCCCGCAGCCGATCGTCATCGACGCTATGACCGACAGCGCCGCTCCGTAGCCGCCGTACGCAGGGATCAGCACCATGCCGATCAGGGCAAAGAGCACCGCGCAGGCCATGGCCATGCCGCCGTACAGGAGCATCCGCCGGCGGACCTGCGCCGAGCGGATGAGCACCACGAACAGCCCGTAGAGCACGAAGCCGAGGCCGACCGGGGCGATCAGCGGCGCGGCGCCGGCGTATGACGACGCGGCGATGCGGACCAGCACGTCGGCGGTGACCGCCATCGCGAGAACGAGCGTGAGCGCGGTGACCACGAAGTAGGTGATCATCTTGCTCCTGACCTCCGGCCGTCCAAGACTCGCATAGGTGCCGCGGAAGAGCGACGTGCGCTCGAGTGGCGCCCACGCCATCAGGAACGCGCTCACGAAATAGGAGATGAACACCGCCACGCGGCCCGCGAGACGGAAGAGGCCGACCTCGTCTGCCGGCGCGTATCGCGACAGCAGGAACACATCGGCGTTGTGGACCACCCACAGCCCGACGATCACCAACACGAGCCGGCTGCCCGATCGGACGATGCGCCACGCATCGCCGGCGTCGAAGGCGGCCGCGTAGCTGCGGCGACCGGCGGCGAGGCACGCGACGAGCCCGAGCGCGGTCCCGATCGCCGTCCCGGCCAGCGCTCCCGCAACGCCGAAGCCGGCGGCCACGAGCGGCACCGAGCAGGCGAGGACGAACGCGGGCCGGAGCGTGTTGAGCCATGCGAACGCGACCGGCCGCCGCTCCATGCGCAGGACGTTGACGACAAGCCGCCAAACGGCTCCCAGCGCGGCCGACCCGGCCGCCCAGCGGACGGCGGCGACCTGGTCGGGCTCGCCGAGCAGCAGCCGTCCGACCGGGTCGGCGAAGACGAAGAGCGGCACGGTCGCCAGGCCCGCGATCGCGCAGGTGAGGATGAACCCGGTGGTCAGGGCGCGGCGCTTGGTCCCGGCCCCGGCGCCCGTCTGGGCGCCACCCGCGTCGACGTCCTCGCCCGAGCTGCCGAAGACCCACATCAGCGTGCCCTGCAGCGAGCCGAGGTTGTAGACGACGGTCAGCAGGCTCGCGAACACGAACATGACGGCCAGGTCGCCGTACTCGGAGGGATCGAGGAATCGCGTGAGGACGGCGACCGTGACGAGGCTGAAGGGCAGCACGGCGGCGGTGCCCGCCACGTAGATCGCCGTGTCGCGGCTGATCCGGCTGCCGAAGAGGACGAAGACGTCCGACCGGCTGCGGGAAAGCGCGGTCACGGAGTGCGGGCCGCGCGGGCGTAGACCTCCGCCAGGCGCTCGCGCTCGGACTCCCAGCGAGCCGAGCCGGCGAGGGCGAGCGCTCCGCGGCGGGCAGTCGCGCGCCGGTCGCCGGCGAGCAGCCGCCGGGCGCCGGTGGCGATCGCCGCCGGATCGGATGGCGGAACCAGCTCGCCGGCGTCCCACCGGCGGACCGTGTCGGCGATGACCGGCAGGTCGCTCGCGAGGACCGGCACGCCCGCGGCGGCGTACTCGAACAGCTTGTTCGGCAGCGTGAGCTCGTAGGAGCGGCAGACCGGCTGGATCAGGCACAGGCCGATCGCCGCGCCGGCGACTGCGGCCACCACCTCCTGGGGAGGCACGGGCGCGCACAGCTCCAGGCGGTCGTCGACGCCGTGCGCGCGAGCGAGCGCACGGAGCTCGTCGACGTAGATCGGCGCGCCCGGGCCGAGGAGCTTCAAGCGGGCGCCGGGGATCTGAGGAAGCGCCTCGATCGCCTGCTCGAGACCGCGCCCGCGCAGCAGCCCACCGACGTAGACGATCGACGAGCCCTCGACGTGCTGCGGCGCTGCCGCGCCGGCCGGCGAGACGTTGCGGACGAGCACCGGCTCGGCGATCCGGTAGCGCCGGGCCATCAGCTCCGCGTAGCCGGGACTGGTGGTGATCACCTCGTCGGCCGCGCGCACGAACAGCGCCTCCGCGGCCAGCAACCAGCCGCGCGGCTCCGCCCGCCCGTTGCGATCCGGCCACAGCTCGTGCGCGTCGTAGACCACGCGGGCGCCGAGCAGCCGCCGCGCGACGACGCCGATCCACATCGTGTTCCAGTCGTTGCAGTGCACGAGGCGCGGGCGCAGGGCTCGGACCGCGCCGATGCCTTGGCGATAGAAGTCGAGCGCCGTCAACACGCGGTGCGCTCGCCGGGCCACCCCACCCCGGGAAGGTGCCTGCGACCCGGGCGCCGGGGGCCGGCTCGGGAGGCGGTCGCGAACCCGTCGGAAGGGAGAGCGCGGGGCGAGGCGGATGAGCGGCGCGCCGGCGACCTCGCCCCGCCGCTCGGGGACCGCGGTGGAGACGGTCGCCACGACCACGGGCTCCCAGCCCGCGTGCGCGAGCGCGTCGACCTCGCGGCGCACGCGGGCGTCATGCGTCGCGGTGTTACGGACGAGGACGAGCGCGCGCCGGGGGCGCTCGAGCGCGGCGTAGACCTGCTCGAGGCGGTGACGCTCCCGCGCCCATGACAGCTCCCGCGCCGCGGCCGGCACGCGGGCGGCGGCCGCCCCATTCATCGCCGTCCGCAGGGCCGACGCCACGGCCGTGGGCCTGCTCGGCGCGGCGATCGAGCCGACTCCGTGCGCCTCGACCAGCCGGCGCATCTCGGGGAGATCGCTCACGACGACCGGCACCCCGGCCGCCAGGTACTCGAACACCTTGTTCGGCAGCGCCAGCCGGTGGTTCTCGCACATGTCCTGGAGGAGCGACACGCCGACGTCCGCCTCGGCCGTCAGCGCGAGCAAGCGCTCGACCGGGACGCCGGGGTGGAAGTGGACGCGGCCGTCGGCGATCTCGCGCAGCCGCGTCGTGAAGCCCGGCTCGCCCTCGTCGCCGAGGAACACCAGGTGCGCGTCCGGCACCTCGGCCATCGCGCGGATCAGCACCTCGCAGCCGCGGTCGGGGGCGACGGCGCCCTGGTGCAGGACGAGCGGCGCGTCGCCGATCCCAAGGCGCGCCCGCAGCTCGCCGGTCGGCGGGGACACAGGCAGCGCGCAGACGTTGCGCACGACCGCCGGCCGGCGTGCCAGCCCGTAGCGCTCCTGCACCCGGTCCGCGATCCCCTCGCTCACCGTGATCACCGCCGCGCACCGTGGCACCGCGACCCGCTCGATCGCCCCCACGAACCGCTCCCACCCGCCCGAGCGGTAGGGCACCCCCGTGGCCAGCTCGTGGGAGTCGTAGACGAGCAAGGCGCCGGTGAGGCGGGCGCCGATCAGGCCGGCCAGGAGCATCGCCGCGTCGTGGGCGTGCACGACGTCCGGCCGGAGCGCGACCACGCGGGCGACGAACGTCGCCAGGAAGGCGGCGCGGTAGGCGTGGAACGGGAGCATCCGGCGCACCCAGGGGTACGGCGCGGCGGACGCGCGGGAGAAGCCGTCGAGCCGCCCCCGCGCCTTGCGGTCGAGCTCGACCACCGTCACGTCATGGCCTGCCTTCGCGAGCGTCGCCGCCTCGCGGCGCACGCGCGAGTCGTGCACGACGGACTTGTGGAGCAGCATGCAGACGCGGAGGCCGCTCATCCTCGCGTCCGCTTCCAGACCGGAGTGCGACCGCCCTCGCAGGGCCGAGATACGCTCCGCGGAGGATGCCAGGGAATGGCGGGAGGATGGGAACGGATGCGCTGCGGCGGCTGCGCCGCTCGCCGCTGGTCGCCGAGGGGATCCCCGCCCGCCTGCGCGCGCTCGACCTCGTGCTCGTCGTGGTGGCGCTGCCGTTCGCGCTGCTGGTCGGCGCGCTCGTCGCGGTCGCGGTCTTCCTGGACTCCCCCGGGCCGGTCCTCTACCGGTCCCGTCGCATCGGCCGCGGCGGGCGGCCGTTCGACATGCTCAAGTTCCGGACGATGGTGCGCGACGGGGCCGGGCCGCCGCTGACCGCGAAGGACGACGAGCGCCACACGCCGCTCGGGCGCACGCTCGCGAGCAGTCGCCTGGACGAGCTGCCCCAGCTGTGGAACGTGCTGCGGGGCGACATGCGGCTCGTCGGCCCGCGGCCGGAGCTGGAGGAGTTCGTGCGCGAGTTCCCCGGCGAGTACGAGCGGATCCTCTCGGTGCCGCCCGGGCTGACCGGCCCCGCGCAGGTCGAGTATGCGTGGGAGGGAGAGATCCTGGCGCTCGCGCAGGCCGTCGACCGCGTCCGCGTCTACCGCGAGTCCGTGCTGCCCTACAAGCTCGCGATCGACCTCGCGTACGCCGAGCGCCACACCGTCCTCGGCGACATCCGGCTGCTGCTGCAGACGCTGCTGCTGCCCGCGGTCCGGATCGGGCGGCTGCTCGGCATCGGCACGGACCGCCCACGGCCGGCCGGGCGTCTCGCACCCGCGTTCGGGCTTGTGGGAGGCGTCCTCGTCCTCGCGGCCCTGCTCGCCGCCGAGGCGTCGGCCGCCCTGTAGGCGCCTCACCGGCTGCGGGTGGCGCGGCGGGCCGCCAGCGCGATCCCGGCCGCCACGATCACGCCGAGCGCCAGGAGCAGGAACGAGCGTGAGCCGGAGGGGGCCGTCGCCGTCGGCTGGGTCGTCGCGGGAATGAGGCGTTCGACGTCCGCGGCGTCGACGCCCCCGGATCCGCCTCCGCCTCCAGAGCGTGAGCCGCCGGTCGCTCCGGGGCCGTCGTCCCGGTCATCACGCTGACCGCGCCCTCCCGGCGAATCGCCGCCCGGCTCGCCCTGCGCCGCCGTGTCACCGGCCGCAACGCCCGGCACCGTCGACGAGGAGCCGAAGTTGTTCTCGCTGCGGATCGAGGACACCGGGTCGCCGGGCCCCGGCGAGGAGCCGCCGCCGCGGCCGCGCGGGGCCGCGTCCCTACGCGCCGTGTCCAGCGGGATCTCGTAGATGACGCCCGACGGGCTGTCCGCCTCCGGGTCATGGGCGCCGGGATCCTGCGCCTGCGCCGCGACCGGCGCCGCCGCCAGGGCGACGAGGGCGACCAGGAGCCGCCTCACGGTTTTCCACATCACGGCACAATGCTAAGCATCAGCGACACACAGACAAGGGGTGTCGTCGCCGGTCAGGACCAGGACCGGCGGATGGCCGCGGCGCCTGCCGCCACCCCGGGCGCCGGCGGATTGGCGGCGGCCGCCGCGCCCACGCTCATCGCCGCGACGCTGCTGCTCATCGCGGCGTGGTTCGACGGCGCCTTCGCGGTGCGCAGTTGGGCGCCGCTGGCGGTCTTCGCGCTCGTCGCCCTCGCCGCCACGCGGATCACCGCGGTGCGTGGGCCGGCGCTCGCCATGGCGGCCGCGCTATGGCTGTTCGCCTGCTGGTCGCTCGCATCGGCCGCCTGGAGCGACGCGCCCGGACGAGCGCTCGAGGGCGGGACGCGGAACCTGCTGTACGCGGCGCTCGTGTCGCTGCCGCTGCTGACGCTCCCGTCGCGAGCGTGGGCGATCCGCACGGCGCAGCTCGTCACATGCGGGGTCGGCGTGCTCGTCGTTGTCACGCTCGTCGCCGTCCTGACCGATGGCGCCGACTTCTTCCTCGCCGGGCGGCTCGACGATCCCGTCGGCTACCGCAACGGCACCGCGGCTCTGTTCGCGCTGGCCTTCTGGCCACTGACCTGCCTGGCCGCCGAGCGGCGCGCCCATGCGCTGCTGCGGGCGGCGTGCCTCGCGCTGGCGCTCGTCGCGCTGGGGCTGGCGTTCCTGACCCAGTCGCGCGGCGTGCTGCTCGGGTTCGGCGCCGGCGCCGCCGTCGCACTCGCGTTCGGGCCGGACCGGCTGCGGCGCGCGTGGCTGGCGATCCTGGCCGTCTGCGCCGTCGCGGTCGTGTCCGATGACCTGCTACGCCCCTGGGACGCCTTCGTCGCGACCTCGACCACGTCGGCGGCGGCGGTGGACGAGGCGGTGAGCTCGCTGGCCGCCCTGGCGCTCGCCGGCTTTGGCGTGGCCCTGCTCTTGGCGCTGTTCGACGGCGGGCTGCGGCTCTCCGAGCGCCACCTGCGGCGGCTGCGGACGGTGGCCGCCGCCGGCCTCGCACTGCTCTCGCTCGCTGCGGTCGCCGTCGCCCTTGTGAGGGTCGGCGACCCCGTGGCCTTCGCGGCCGACAAGGCGCGGGAGTTCCGGCAGCTGGAGGCGGCCGCGCCGGGAGAGACGCGGCTCGGCTCGACGGGCGGGCAGCGCTACGACCTGTGGCGGATCGCGTGGAGCGAGTTCCGCTCGGCGCCCGCCGGCGGCGTCGGCGAGGGCGGCTATCCCGCCGGCTACTACGCCGAGCGCGCCACCGACCGGAACCTCTCCACGCCGCACGGCCTCCCGCTACGCATCCTGGCCGAGAACGGCCTGGTCGGCGCGCTGCTGTTCGGCGCGTTCCTGGTCGCAGCGGGCGTCGCCCTGGTACGGGGATGGGGCGTCGCGTCGGCGGCCCAGCGGCGCTGGGCATCCGCGATGGCCGCGGCGGGCGCCGTGCTGCTCGGGCAGACGGTGGTCGACTGGCTGTGGGCGATCCCGGGGCTGGCGGGGCTCGGCCTGCTGTGCCTCGCGATCGCGGTGGCGATCGTCTCGCTTCCGCTGGAGCCACGCGCGGCGCGTGGGCGCGGATGGACGGCGAGCCGCGTGCTCCCCGCCGCCGCGGCCGTGGTGGTCGCGCTGCTGTTCCTGGCGGACTTCTACCTGCGGACGGCGCGTGCGGATCGGCCGGCGCGCGAGCGCCTGTCCGCCGCGACCACGGCGGCCCGGCTGGACCCGCTGTCGCCCTCGCC
>JBOGYU010000014.1:0-24114 GCA_050696935.1 Solirubrobacteraceae bacterium
GCGCGTCGGGCCGCAGAGCGCCGGCGCCCGGCCCGGTCCGGCGTGCTACGGCGCCGGCGGCGAGCTGCCGACGGTCACCGACGCGAACGTCGTGCTCGGTTACCTGTCGCCCGATGCGTTCCTCGGTGGCCGGCGGCGGCTCCGCGCCGACCTGTCCGAGCGGGCGATCAGCGCGCACGTGAGCGAGCCGCTCGGCCTCAACACGCTCCAGGGAGCCGCGGGGATCATCGAAGTGGTCAACGCCAACATGGTCGGCGGCATCCGGTCCGTGAGCGTCGAGCGCGGCATCGACCCGCGGAGCTACCTTCTCGTCTCGGGCGGCGGCGCGGGCGGACTTCACGCCGCCCGGCTGGCCCGGCAGCTCGGCATGGGTCGGGTCCTGATCCCGCCGGAGGCGTCGACGTTCTGCGCGTTCGGCATGACGGTGACCGACGTGAGGCACGACTACACCGTCTCGCTGCACGCGCTCTCGCCGGACATGGACCTCTCCGAGCTGGATGAGCCGTTCGCACGCCTGGAGGCCGAGGCGCGCGACCGGCTGCTCCGCGACGGGTTCGTCGACGACCAGATCGTGCTCGAGCGCTCAGTGGACGCCCGGTACCGCAACCAGGTCCACGAGCTGACGATCCCGATCCCGTCCGCGGAGCGGTACGCGGACACGCACCTCGACGAGATCGTCTCGACCTTCCACGCCGAGCACGAGAGCCAGTTCACCTACTCGCTGCCGGAGGTGCCTGTCGAGTTCCTCCACTGGCGACTGGCGGCGATCGCGGCGCCGCCCACGGTCCCTCGCACCTACGTGCCGGCGGACGACCCCGCCGCGGCGGTCGAACGCGCGCGGCTGGACGACCGCAAGGCGTACTTCCCGGAGTTCGGCGAGCGCGTGACAACGCCGGTCTACTCCACCGGGGAGCTGGTGACCGGGGCGACCCTCGCCGGACAGGCCATCCTCGAGTCCCCGAACGCGACGCTCGTGATCAACCCGGGAGACCGGCTGACGGTCCTGGAGGGCGGACGGCTCCTGATCGACATCGCGGCGGCGTAGCGCGCCGCGAGTGGCCGGGCGGGACACGGCGGCCCCCCGGCCGAAGCTGCAGGCCTGTAATCGGATCGGAGGTAGGCGGGTGTTCGTATCAACGCTTCTCGCACGAGCGGCCGCGCGCTGGCCCGAGCGCACGGCCGTGGTCGATGGCGACATCCGGCTGACCTATCGCGAGCTGGCCGCCCGCGTCCTTCGCCTGGCGAATGGTCTCGCCGGCCTCGGCCTCGAGCCCGGGGATCGCGTGCTGGACCTGCAGCGAAACGGGCACACGTATGTCGAGACGGACCTCGCATGCGCCGTGGCCGGCGTCGTACGGGTCCCGGTGAACGTCCGGCTGACACCCGCGGAGTGGAGCTACATCGCCGCCAACGCAGGTGCGCGTGGGCTCGTCTACGGCGAGGAGTTCGAGGACGCCGTGGGAGAGCTCCTCGACCTCCCCGGCCTTAAGGTCTGCGTCGGCATCGGCGGGGGCGGTCCCGGGTGGGACTACGAGGACCTCCTCAGCCGCTCGTCCGCGACCGCGCCGAGCCATCGCGAAGCACCCGACGACATCGTCAGCCTCAACTACTCATCGGGCACGACCGGCAAGCCGAAGGGATGCATCCGCACGGCGGCGAATCGCCACGCCAGCACCGTCGACACCCTGCTCTCGATCTACGAGGGAACCCTCGCGGGGGACGACGTGTTCCTGCACGCCGGTCCTCTCACCCATGCCTCGGGACTCTTCGTGCTGCCTCACATCGCCGTCGGCGCTACACAGCTGATCCTTCGGCGCTTCGACGCCGAGGAGGTCCGCGGCACGCTCGAGTCCAGCCGAGTCACGGCAACCGTGCTCGTTCCGACGATGCTCGAGCGACTGCTGGCGACCTTCGGCGGCGAGGAGCCACCGCGCCTGCCGGCTCTGCGGCGGCTGGCCTATGCGGGCGCGCCGATGCCTCCGGACCGGATCGCGCGCGCCCACGACCTACTCGCGGGGCGGCTCGTGCAGTTCTACGGTCTCGTCGAAGCGATCCCCCCGCTCACCGTCCTCTCGCCAGCCGATCACGACGTCGAGCACCTGCGCGCGTCCGCGGGGCGTCCGGTGCTCGGCGCCGCGCTCGACGTGGTGGACGAGGCCGGACGCTCGCTTCCGCTCCGCCAGCCGGGCGAGCTGATGGTCGGCGGGCTGCACGTCATGGACGGCTACTGGGCCGACGAAGAGGCCACGGTGAAGAGCGTCAGGGACGGCTGGCTGCACACCGGCGACATCGCCTGGCTCGGCGAAGATGGCTACGTCCGGCTTGTCGACCGCAAGGCCGACATGATCATCACCGGCGGCTTCAACGTCATGCCGCGCGAGGTCGAGCTGGTTCTCGGCGAGGCGGACGGCGTCGCCGAGGTCGCGGTCGTCGGTCTGCCGGACCCGGCCTGGGGAGAGGCCGTGACGGCATTCGTCGTGCCGGCCGCCGGCGCGACGCTCGACAGCTCGGGCCTGCTCGAGCACTGCGCCGCCCGCCTCTCGGGCTTCAAGAAGCCCAAGCGGATCGAGATCGTGTCTGACCTGCCGAGGGCCTCGACCGGAAAGGTCTCGCGCAGCGCGCTGCGAGCGATCGGCGGGCAGGCGCGGAACCGATGAGCGAGGCGACCCGCGTGACCCGGTCGGGCTTCGAGCTTGAACCGGAGTTCGGCCCCGACAGCCTCGCCCGGCGGCAGGTGACCGACCCCGCGGCGTGGGTGGGGCAGGCGGGCGCGCCGCCGTTCACGCGCGGCATCGTCCGGGACGGGTACCGCAGCACCCCGTGGATCATCGGCCAGTACGCGGGCTTCGGCTCCGCGGAGGACGCGAACCGGCGGTTCCGCCAGCTTCTCGACCAGGGGCAGACTGGCTTCTCGGTCGCGCTCGACCTTCCCACGCAGATGGGTTACGACTCGGACCACCCGCTCGCCGCCGGCGAGGTCGGCAAGATCGGCGTGGCGATCGACACGCTGGCGGACATGGAGCGGCTCTTCGCCGGCATCCCGCTCGAGGACGTGCGGCAGATCCGGACGACGGCGAACGCGATCGGGCCGATCTGGCTCGCGCTCGTGGTCTGCCTGGGCGAGCGCCGGGGCTTCGATCCGGGAGCCGTCAGGATTCTCATCCAGAACGACGTGCTGAAGGAGTACATCGCGCGCGGGACGTTCATCTATCCGCCCGGCCCGGCGCTCGCCCTCGCGGCCGACACGATCGAGTACTGCGCGCGCGAGCTCCCGGCGTGGACGCCGCTGGCGATGAGCGGCTACCACGTCCGGGAGTCCGGGGCCAGCGCTCCGCAGGAACTCGCGTTCACGTTCGCGAACGGGATCGCATACCTCGAGGCGGCGCGTGCTCGCGGTCTGACCGTCGACGACGTCGCGCCCAGCCTCTTCACCTTCCTGTCGGCCGGCACCGACCTCCTGGAGGAGGTCGCCAAGTTCCGCGCCGCGAGGCGCGTCTGGTCCACGATCGTCGGCGACCGCTTCGGGGCCCGCGACGACGACAGCCGCGCGCTGCGGATCTTCGCGTTCTCGGCCGGCTCGAGCCTGACCGCGCAGCAGCCGCTCAACAACGTCGTGCGCGTCACGCTGTGCGCGCTCGCCGCGGTGCTCGGATCCGCGCAGACGCTGCACACCGCGAGCTTCGACGAGGCGTTCGGGACGCCGACCGCGGATGCCGCGCGCCTCGCGCTGCGCACTCAGCAGTTGATCATGGAGGAGTCCGGCCTTACAGGGACCGCGGATCCGCTCGGCGGCTCGTGGGCGGTCGAGTCGCTCACGGCTGACCTCGAGCGGGCCGTCCATGACCTGCTCGTGGAGATCGAGGGCCGCGGTGGCGCGCTCGCCTGCATCGAGAACGGGTGGTTCGTCGCCCAGCTGGAGGAGGCGGCCTACGCCGATCAGCTCGCGGTCGAGCGCGGCCAGCGGCGCGTGGTCGGCATCAACGTGCATCGCACCGAGGGCGACGAGCTGGCGCCGGAGACGTTCGCTTCGGACCCGCACTCCGAGCGGCGCCAGATCGAGGCACTGCGCAGGGTGCGCGCCGAGCGGGACAGCGGCGAGGTGCGCGCGGCACTCGCAGAGCTGCGCGAAGTTGCAGCCGCCGGTGGAAACTCGGTGGAGCCGACGATCCGCGCGATCCGCGCGTTCGCCACCGTCGGCGAGATCACCGACACGCTGCGGAGCGTGCATGGATCGCACCGGCCGCAGCCCCACGCCGCCCCGCACGAGCCCGAGAGGAGGAGCGCATGACCCGACCCGGACCGATCGTGATCGTCGGCGCGGGAGCCGCCGGTCTGAGCACGGCACTCCAGCTCGCAGAGCGCGGATGCCGCGACGTCACCGTAATCGACCGCGCACATGTCGCCGCCGGTTCATCGGGCGTCTCCGTCGGCATCTACACGCGCCAGTACACCGATCCGCTCGACATCCGGCTGCGCGTCGAGTGCTACGAGCGCCTGTGTGCGCTCGAGCGCGAGGCCGGGCTCACGCTCATCCGCAACGGCTTCCTGCGGCTCGCCCACGATGAGGCGAGTCTCGAGATCTTCGAGGAGGGCGCCCGGCGCCAGCATGAGCTGGGCGTGCCGGATGCGCGTGCGCTGGATCGCGACGAGCTGAAGCGGCTCGTCCCGGACATGCGCTGCGACGATCTGGCCGGCGGTCTGTTCGGCCCTTCGGACGGCTACCTCGACGGGCAGCAGCTCTGTATGACCTACGCCGAACGCGCGGAGGCACTCGGCGTGCGTGTCCTCGCCCGCCGGGCGCTCGTCGGTTATGAGGAGGGCGGGGCTCGCCGCCACCGCCTCTTCACCACCGGCGAGACGCTCGAATGCGACGTGGTCATCAACGCGGCCGGGGCATGGGCCCCCGCCGTGGGAGACATCCTCGGCGCCCCGGTCGAGATCGTCGCGGAGCGTCACCAGGCCTGCATCATGCACTTCTCCGAACCGCTGCCGTACCGGCTGCCGTCGGTCATGGACTACGTGCCGGGCAGCGGCCGGCTTGGCTTGTACTTCCGGCCGGAGGGCGAGCGCCAACTGATCGTCGGGCTGCACAGCAACGATCGGCTCGAGGAGGGCGCCGACCCGGACGCCTTTCACCGCGGCGCTGACGCCGCGTTCATGGAGGAGCTGATCCCGATGCTGATCGACCGGATGCCGCGGTTCGATGGCGTCGGGCTGCAAGACGGGTGGGCGGGGCTGTACCCGAACAGCTCGGACGAGCGCTTCATCATCGGCCCGATGCCCGGCCGCGAGGGCGTGTTCGCTGCCTGCGGGCTCGACGGCGTCGGCGTGTACACGTCGCCCGCGGTCGGCAGGATGGCCGCCGACTGGGTCCTCGACGGCGCGCCCGCCGCTCTCGAAGAGGCCGAGCGGTTCGCGCCGTACCGCCTGACCGTCAAGAGATAGCCCAAAGGGGCCACGCGGGTCTGTGAGAGCGACCAATTGCACCCGGTCCGCCCGCCCCGGATCCTTGCTCGGGTCAGCGAGCCGGCGCACGCAGCGACGGCCGACGAGGAGGGAGTCATGAGCGTGACGAAGCGTGCGAACGCGCGCAGGTTTAAGCGGCTGAGCGCCGCTCTGGCGGTCGCGATGCTCGCTGCCGCCGCGGCGGGCTGCGGCTCCGACAACGGCGGTGCCGCCAGCTCGAGCGACGGCGGCTCCGCGCCTGTGGCGCAGGACGAAACCGTCCGCATAGGCTTCTTCGGCCTGGCGGCCGAGAACGCCTACACCCAGTTCATGTACCAGGCCGCCGAGGAGGAGGCCGCGGCGGTCAATGCGGAGCTGGAGTTCTTCGACGGGAAGTTCGAGGGGCCCGCACAGACCAATCAGATGCAGGACGCCATCACCTCGGGCCAGTTCGACGGCTTCATCGTGATGCCCAACGACCAGACCGGGATCGTCCCGGTCGTGGAGCAGGCGCTCGCGGAGGGCATCGAGGTCGCGGCGCTCCAGTTCCCCGTCGGCCCAGACCCGACGCAGGCCGCACCGCAAGTGGAAGGCCTCACGACTTCGGTGATCGAGGATGTCGTGGCCGGCGCCCGCATCACCGCCGAGGGCATCAATGCGATGTGCGAAGGCCGCGATCCCTGCAAGACTGGGATCCTCTGGGGCTCGCGGAAGGTGACCTGGGACGGGCCCGCCAAGCGCCCGCATCTCATGGAGTCGCTCGATCCGAACGTGGAGATCGTGGCCGAGGCCGACGGCGGGTTCCTGCAGGGCCCGGGCCAGAAGGCGACATCGGACATGTTGCAGGCGCATCCCGACCTCGACGTCCTCGCCACGCCCTCCGGCGACCAGATGACGCTCGGCGGCGAGCGCGCGCTGGCGGCCAAGAACAAGCAGATTGGACTCGCCGACCGCCCGGACGATGCGGTCGCGATCGTCGGCTACGGCGCGTCGAAGGCCGGCGTCGAGAGGGTGCGCTCGGGCACCTGGTATCAGACCTACGCGCTCGTCCCCCAGACGATGGCGCGCGAGGCGCTGTCGATCCTCGTCGGGGCCGTTCGCGGCCAGGAGGTCAAGAGCGACGGTCTGGTGCAGACGGAGATCAGCCCGGCCGGCGACAACATCACCCGGGACGTGCTCGAGGAGCACCCGGACTTCGAGGCCGAGTGGGAAGGCTGATCGGCGGCCGGAGCCGATGACCGTGACGACCCGGGATCTCGTCCAACTCAGTGGGGTGCACAAGCGCTTCGCCGGCGTGCAGGCGCTCCAGGACATCGGCATGGCGATCCAGGCCGGCTCGATCCACGGGCTCGTGGGCGAGAACGGGGCGGGCAAATCGACGCTCGGCCGGATCATCGGCGGCGTCGTGGCTCGCGACGGGGGCGACCTTCGGATCGAAGGTCGCCCCGTCTCGTACCGGTCGCCGCGCGAGGCGCTCGCGGACGGCATCGCCGTCATCGGACAGGAGCCGTCGCTGGTTCCCGACCTGACGATCCTCGAGAACGTCTTCCTCGGCGTCGAGAGCTCGCGCCGAGGCGTGGTCGACCGCGCGGCCACGCGCCGCCGGTTCCGCGAGCTCGAGGCGCGCGCGCGGTTCGGGCTCGATCCGGACGTGACCGTTAGCGCGCTCAGCGTCGCGGACCAGCAGAAGGTGGAGATCCTGCGCGCGATCGCGCGCGACGCTCGGCTCATCGTCATGGACGAGCCGACCTCGTCGCTCGCGCGCGAGGAGACCGAGCGGCTGCACGCCGTGGTCCGCGGGCTGCGCGACGACGGCATGACCCTCGTCTACGTGTCGCATTTCCTGGAGGAGGTCCTCGAGCTCGCGGACCGGATCACCGTGCTGCGCAACGGCCGCCTCGTGGAGACGCTCGAAATCGCCGACGCCACCGTGAGCCGGCTGATCTACGGGATGATGGGCCAGGAGCTCGGCACCGCGTTCCCTTCCAAGCAGCCGCCTGCCCCCGATGCGGAGGTCCTGCTCTCGATCCGGGGGCTGCGGCGCCGCGGGGTGATCGAGGACATCGGATTCGACGTGCGGCGCGGCGAGATCCTCGGGCTCGCGGGCCTCGTCGGCTGCGGCCGCACCGAGGTGGCGCGAGCGGTTTTCGGCGCCGATTCCGTCGACGCTGGGACCGTCGCCGTCGCCGGCGCACGCGTCCTCCCGCTCTCCCCGCGCCACGCGATCGCCGCCGGCATCGCCTTCGCGCCAGAGGACCGCAAGAAGGAGGGGCTACTGCTCGAGCTCTCCCAGGGGGCGAACGTCAGCCTCCCCCACCTCCGCTCGCTGACGCGCCTGGGCGTGACCGCCCGCGCGCGGGAGAGTCGCGAGACCGGGGCCCTCCTGCGCGACCTGCGGGTGACGCCTCCGGACCCCGACCGGTCCGTGATGACCCTCTCCGGTGGCAACCAGCAGAAGGTGCTGTTCGCCAAATGGCTGCTCCGGGAGCCCCGCGTCCTCATCCTCGACGAGCCGACGCGGGGCGTCGACGTGGGCGCCAAGCGGGCGATCTACGAGCTGATCGTCTCGCTCGCGCGGCGGGGGCTTGCGGTGATCGTCATCTCGTCTGAGATCGAGGAGGTGCTCGGACTCGCGCACCGCGTGCTCGTCATGCGGCGCGGGCGGATCGCTGCAGAGCTCGGTCCGAACGAACTGTCCCCGGACGCCGTTATGCACGCGTCCTTCGGGCTCGACGCCCCAGACACGGAGAGGATCTCACCGTGACGTCCAGCACCCCTACCGGAGCCCCACCCGTGCACGACGCGTCTCTGCCAGTCGAGTCCACCCCCCGCTACGGCCCGCAGCGCAACCTCGCCGGCATCGCCCGCGACTACGGCATCGTCATCGCGTTCGCGACGCTGTTCGTGGTGCTGTCGGCGACGACGCCAAACTTCCTCACCGTCGAGAACCTCCTCAATGTCCTCGACCAAAACGCGTTCGTCGGAATCGCGGCCTGCGGCGCGACGCTGGTGATCATCGGCGGCGGCTTCGACCTATCGGTCGGCGCCATCTACGCGCTCGCCGGCGCGGTCGCGGCGTGGGTCACCGTAGAGGCCGACCCGCTCTTAGGGCTGCTCGCGGGCGCCACCATCGGACCGGTACTCGGCGTGCTCAACGGCGCGCTCGTCGCCGGCGTGGGCATCCACTCGTTCCTCGCCACGCTCGCCACGGCCCTGGCGTTCAGCGGCCTGGCGGTCGCCGTCACCGACGGATTCCTCATCGACGCGTCGGACAGCACGACGTTCGTGTGGCTGGGTCGCGAGGAGCTGGTGCCCGAGATCCCGAATCCGGTGCTGTTGTTCGCCCTCGTCGCCGCCTCGCTCGGGCTGCTGCTTTCCCGGACGCGGCTCGGGCGCTACATCTACGCGGTCGGCGGAAACATCGAGGCCGCCCGGCTGTCCGGCGTCCGTGTCGGGCTCGTGACCGCCTCCACTTTCCTGATCAGCGGCTTCGCCGCCGCGGTGGCCGGGCTCGTGGAAGTCTCGAAGTCGGGCACTGGTCAGGCCTCGCCGGGCGGGACAACGACCCTTCCGCTCGACGCCATCGCTGCCGTGGTGATCGGTGGGACGAGCATCAAGGGAGGCCAAGGCGCGGTCTGGCGTACGGTGCTCGGCGTGCTGCTGCTGGCGCTGATCACGAACGCGTTCAACATCCTCAACGTCGAGCCGCAATACCGCGACATCTTCAGCGCCGCGATCATCATTGCCGCCGTGGCCGTCAACTCCGTGGCCGCGCGCCGATGAGTGGCGCGCCCGAGGTCGGCATCGCCGTCTACGGCACGGGCCGGGCGGGGACCGAGATCGTACGCGCGTGCTCGCTGCGCCCGAGGCTGCGCCTCGTTGCGGGCGTCGCCGTCTCGTCCGCCAAGGAGGGGGCGGACCTCGGCGCAGTGACGGTCGGGGAACCGAGCGGCGTGCCGGTGACCTGCGACTTCGACGCCGTCCTCGCCCGCTCGGACGTCGACGTACTTGTGCATGCCGGGCTCGGCGACCCGCACGAGGTCGCCGCGGTACTCGGCCGGAGCGCCGACGCGGGCAAGGACGCCGTGACCGTTTCGGGCCTCGTGCATCCGCCGACGGCGCTCGGGCATGACGGCGCGGCGAGGCTCGACGCGCGTGCGCGCAGCGGCGGCGCGCGGCTCGTCGGCACCGGCGTCAACCCCGGCTTCCTGCTCGACGCGCTGCCCGCGGCGTGGGCGACGATGATCGCGCGCGTGGACCGCGTCCACGCCCGCCGGGTGTCCGACATCCGCCACTGGGGCGGCGGGGTGCTGGACGAGGAGGTCGGCGTCGGACGTCCGACGGAGGCAGTCGCCGGCAACCGCGCGCTCTCTCTCGACCAATCGCTGGCGCTGATCGCCGACTCTCTGTCGCTCGAGCTCGACCGGGTCGAGGACGTCCACGAGGCGGTTCCCGCCCCGAACCGGCGCAAGTACGGCGGCCGCAGTGTGGCGCGCGGCGAGACCGTGGGCTTCCGGCGCCGGTCGCTGGGTTACCGCAGCGGTGAGCTGGTGGCAGAGATCGAGTGGCTGGCGATCTTCTGCCTGGACCCCGCCGAGGACGGCGCGGAGGAGTCGGCGACGCTCCGCATCGACGGTGACAGCCGCGTCGAGGCGAGCTGCGGCGGCACGTTCTTCGGCGACCCGTACCCGAGCACGGCCGCCCGCGCGGTCAACGTCATCCAGCCGCTCCGCGAGCTGCCGCCGGGCCTCTACCGCCCAGATCAGATCCCTTCGTCACGGAGGCGGGGATGACGAAGGTCACGGAGCGCAGGATCGACGACGGCCTCGCGGCCGCACCGGTGTTCGAGCTCGAGGGAGACCTCGTTCGGCTGCTCGGCTCGATCTGCACGTTGTGCAGGGCCACCGCCTTTCCGGCGCGGGTCGTATGCGTCCGCTGCGGCGGCCCGCACGAGCAGCTGCGGCTCAGGGGTGCGGGGCGCATCCACTCGTGGACCCGGCTTGCCAACCCGCCTCAAGGGTTCGACGAGGCCCAGGCCTACGCGTGCGTCGACCTCGAGGAGGGCCCGCGGGTGCTCGCCCTTCTCGGTGGCGGCCCGGCAGCCTTCGGCGCGCCCGTGCAGGCGGTGCCGGCCGCGGCGCGCAATGGCGCCAGCGGGTTCAGGTTCGAGGTCGCCGATGCGTGACGTCTACATCGCTGGGGTTGCGACGACGCCGTTCGGCCGCTTCCGCGACGCCACGATCGAGGAGCTGGGGCGGCGGGCGATCCTCGGCGCGCTCGACGACGCCGGCATGGTCCAGAGCCAGGTCGAGGTCGCCTACGCGGGCCACGCCCGCACCGGGCGCCTGCACCAGCGCGAGAACGGCGTCGGCCAGCTCTGCTGCTGGTCCGCCGGGATCCGAGAGATCCCGATCGCGAGCGTCGGCAACTTCTGCGCCTCCGGCTCGACCGCCTTCCGTGAGACCTGGATGGCCGTTGGGTCCGGCCTCTATGACGTCGGTCTCGCGCTCGGCGTCGAGCAGCTGTCGAAGCGCCCGGAGGGCGGTCAGCCGCTGACATCGGACGGGATGGAGCTCGAGGGCGAGCTCGGCTTCACGCCGCCCGCGTTCTTCGCACTCGCCGCCCAGCGCTACATGCACACGACAGGAATCGACGCCGAGACGCTCGCCGGGGTCGCGGTCAAGAACAGGCGGCATGCGGCCCACAACCCGAACGCGCAGTACCGCACGCCGATCACTACCGAGGAGGTTCTCGGCAGTCCGATGGTCGCCGAGCCGCTCACGCGGCTCTCCTGCTGCCCGACCGGCGACGGCGCCGCCGCGGCGATCTTGGTCGGCGAGCCCGTCGCACGACGGCTCGAGGGGCGGCGACTGGTGAAGGTGCTCGCCTCGAGCCTTGCATCCGGCGGCTACCGCGCCGACGACATCTCGCACCTGGACCTCGACCACCGCGCCGCGCTCCGGGCGTACGAGATGGCCGCCGTGGGCCCGGAGGACATCGATCTCGCCGAGGTGCACGACGCGTTCACCATCACCGAGGTGATCCACTACGAGGATCTCGGGTTCTGCCCGATGTGGGAGGGCGGAGCGATGCTGAAGGCCGGTGACACGGCGATCGAGGGCCGCCTACCCGTCTCGACGGGCGGCGGGCTGCTCTCGCGCGGGCACCCGCTCGGCGCGACCGGGATCGCGCAGGCGGTCGAGGTCGCCGAGCAGCTTCGGGGCGAGGCCGGCGCGCGCCAGGTCGCCGGTGCCCGGATCGGGCTGATCCATTGCGTCGGCGGCTTCATCACCCATGACGCGGCCGCGAGCGCGGTCCACATCCTCGCAGCGGCGTGACTCCGCGGAGCGGCTAGCCGGGACCGTCTGGCGGGCGCGCGCTGGCGCCGTCGGCGCCGGGCATCCGCCATCCGCCGGCGACATCGGCCGCGGCTGCCGTCAGCTCGGCCACCACGTACGCGGTGACGTCGGCGTCCATCGGCGTCGAGAGCGCGACGAGCCCGCTCGGGTTCAGCAGCAGTCCGCGCCCGTACGCCGCCCACCAGAGCTGGCGTGCTCGGTCGGTCCGCTCGGCGGCGGTGCCGGGTGGCCACGGCCGCAGCAGCGAGCCGGTGCCACGGACGGTCCACCCAAGAGGCGCGATCGACTCGGCGAGGTGCGCGCGGGCCTCGTCGCCGAGCCGGTTGAGCCGCTCGACCGCCGGCGGATCGAGGAGGTCCAGGGAGGCCAGCCCAGCAGCCATGGTGACGGGATTCCCCGAGAACGTGCCGCCGTGCTCGAGACCCCTCGCGAGCAACGGATTCAGCTCCTGCATGACGGCGCGGCGGCCGGCGATCGCTCCCACCGGGAAGCCTCCCCCGATCAGCTTGCCCAGCACGGTGAGGTCGGGGGCCAAGTCGTAGCTTGCGCTCCATCCGTCCCAGCGCAGCCGGAATGCGATCACCTCGTCGGAGATCAGGAGGACGCCGTGCTCGCGGCGCAGGCGCACGAGCTCCTGGACGTATTCAGGATCTGCCGCCACCAGGCCGGCCCGGTTGGGCAGCAAGTCGATGAGCACCGCCGCCAACTCGGTGCCGTGGCGCTCGACGGCTTCCCCGAGCGAAGCGCGATCGTTGAGGCCGAGGACCGTGGTCTCCGCCAGCACGCCGGCGGGCACGCCGCGCCGCGAGCGTGGCCCCCCGGCGGCCAGGACGCCGTCCGACGTCCCGTGGTACGCGTCGCGGATCACGATGCAGCGGTTCCGGCCCGTGTGGGCGCGAGCGATGCGCAGGGCAGTCATCACCGCCTCCGTGCCGGAGTTCGTGTAGCGCACGACGTCAGCGTCGGGCAGCCGCGCCAGCAGCGCCTCAGCATGCTCCAGCTCGTGCTCGTTGGGAAGGCCGAACGAGACGCCGGCGCGCATCGCCGCGGTCGCGGCCTCGGCGATGTGCTCGTTCGCATGGCCGTGCACGAGCGCGGTGAAGTTGTTGTTGAGGTCGATCAGCTCGGCCCCGGTGTCGTCCCACAACCGGTAGCCGTCGCCGCGCACCGCGTACGGGGAGTCGGGGCCGACCGCGAACGTCGACCGCCCGTAGCCGCCCGGGAGCACCCGGCGAGCGCGCTCGCGCAGCCCGTTCGCGCGGCGTCGCAGCTGCACGGGAGCGATCGCTTGTCGGCGTCCGGATGCGGTCATAGGCGTCAGCGGCTCGCCGTCCACCCGCCGGCGAAACCTTCCCGGACGCTAGGTCTCCTTGGGGCGCCGGGCAATTGGGACCGGCCACAAACCATCCCGCGCAGGTTGCCGCGGCCGACAATTGCGCCCGCACGCGACAGGCGCGAAGGTTAGGTCGACTGCGCGCCACGAGGTGCCGTGTAGCCGAGGGGAGAACACGTGTCCAGCATCACCTACGCGACCGTCTACACCGAGGGCCTCGGCGACGAGGAGCTGAGCCGAGCCTATGAGCGGACGCTCACCAAGTTGCGTGCCGGAGAGTCGCGCGTCGGCCTGCACCGCATCGGCGGCGAGCGTCTCGATGCCGGCGCGGCGTTCGAGCGCACCGACCCGAGCGAGCCGGCCCGCGTCGTCAGCCGAGGCCACGAGGGCGGCCGCGAACTCGTCGATCGCGCCGTCACCGACTCCCGCCGCGCCCTGCCGGCCTGGCGCAGGCTTGAGTGGCAGGAACGGGCGAGCATCCTCGGCCGCACCGTGCCGCGCCTCAAGGAGCGGGCCGTGGAGCTCGCGGCATTGCTCTCGCTCGAGACCGGGAAGACCCGGGCCGACGCCTTCGCCGAGGCGGAGGAGTGTGCCGCCATCGTCGAGCTCTATATGCGGCAGCTCGAGGCCGCCAACGGCTTCGTCGTGGAGCAGACGGCGCCGTCGGCCTCCGCGGCGGCGCGTGTCGTCCTCTGCCCGTACGGGGTCTTCGGCGTCATCGCACCCTTCAACTTCCCGCTGGCGATCCCGTTCGGGATGGTGGCTGCGGCTCTGATCTGCGGCAACACCGTGGTCTTCAAGCCGTCGGGGCTCACGCCGGGATGCGGGGACGCGTTCGCCGATCTGTTCGAGGACGTCGGGCTGCCATCGGGCGTGCTGAACGTGGTGCACGGCGGCGCGCCGACGGGCCAGGCGCTCTCCGAGAGCGCGGTCGACGGGATCGCGTTCACGGGCTCGGCGAAGGTGGGGCTCGACATCGTCGGCCGGCTCGGGCGACCGCCGTTCGTCCGCCCGGTGCTCGCCGAGATGGGTGGGAAGAACCCGGCGATCGTGACCGACGCCGCAGCTGATCTCGACATCGCGGCGCGCGCCGTCGCGCGATCGGCGTTCGGGATGTCGGGGCAGAAGTGCAACGCGTGCTCACGCGCAGTGGTCACGCACGGCGTCTACGACGAGTTCGCCGATCGGGTGTCGTCGATCGCGGCTGAGCTCCGAGTGAGCGATCCGATCGACGCGACTGCTTTCACCGGCCCGCTGATCTCGGATGTCGCAAAGCGGCGCTTCGAGGACGCAGTGGCCACGGCGGACCGGGACGGACGCGTGCGTACCGGCGGGACCGCGCTGCCGTCGCCCGGACACTTCGTGGAGTGCACCGTGGTCGATGGTCTGCCCAACGGCCACGAGCTTGCCCGCGAGGAGCTCTTCGTCCCGCTGCTGACGCTCGTCCGCGTGGACGACTTCGACGCGGCGATCGCGGAGGCGAACGCGATCCGCTACGGACTGGCCGCGGGGATCTTCAGCGCGGACGAGACCGAGCAGCAGCGCTTCCTCGACGAGATCGAGGCCGGCATCGTGTTCGTCAACAATCCCGGAGGGGCCACCACGGGCGTGTGGCCGGGGAGCCAGACGATGTCCGGCTGGAAGGGCAGCGGCAGCTCCGGGAAGGGCGGCTTCGGGCCCTGGTATCTCGAGCAGTTCATGCGCGAGCAGAGCCGCACCGTCGTTGGCTGACGAGCGGCACCGCGGCCGCGCGGACGCCGTCGACCCGGAAGGCGTCGACGTCGCTCGGGTAACGCGATGGCTCGCCGGCGCGGTGCCGGAGGCGGTGCCGCCGCTGCGCTTCACGCGCCTGACAGGGGGTCGCTCCAATCTCACGTTCCGCGTCGGCGACGCCGACGGGCAGTCGTGGGTGCTGCGGCGGCCTCCGCTGGGCACGACGCTGGCCTCGGCGCACGACATGGCGCGCGAGCACCGGATCCTCACGGGGCTCGCACGCGCGGCCTTCCCGGCTCCCGCGCCGGTTGCGCTGTGCGAGGACACGACCGTCACCGGAGCGCCATTCCACGTGATGGGGCACGTCGACGGCCCCGTCGTGCGCGACGAGCGCGACGCTGAGCGCGCCGTCCCGGAATCCGAGCGCGCCCGGCTCGGCGCGGCAGTGATCGACACGCTGGTCGCGCTGCACGCTCTCGAGCCCGACGCGCTCGGGCTCGGCGACCTGAGCCGGCGCGACGGCTACGCGGGCCGCCAGCTGCGCCGCTGGATGCGGCAGTGGGAGGCCAGCCGGACGCGGGAGCTGCCGGTCATGGCAGAAGTCCACGACTGCCTCTCGCAGCGCGTACCGGAGCAGACCGAGGCAGGGATCGTCCACGGCGATTACCGGCTCGACAACCTCATCTTGAGCCCGCATGAGCCGGGGGTGGCGGCGGTCGTCGACTGGGAGCTGTCGACCCTAGGCGACCCGATCGCGGACCTCGGGCTGCTGCTCGTGTACTGGGCGGAGCCGTCTGATGAGATCGTGCCGCTCACGCGCGCCCCCACCCGCGTCGCCGGCTTTCCGAGCCGTGACGAGTTGGTCGAGCGGTACGCGCGGGCCTCTGGCCGCGACGTCTCGAGTCTTCCCTTCTTCGTCGCACTCGGGTACTGGAAGCTCGCCGCGATTCTGGAGGGCGTCAACGCGCGTAGCCGGGCGCGGCATCAGCCGCGGTGCGACGACGAGCCGTCGTACGCAGACCTCGTGGAGACGCTCGCGCACGCAGCCCTCGCCGCCACACAGAGGCTGCCGTGTTCCTCGTCGACAGCCGTGGCTGGCCGTCCCAAGTCGGCCGGACCGTGACAGACTTGCCCATGTCCCGAACCGGACCGAGATGTGGTTCGGCTCGGGTGTCGTGGTCATGAGCTCGGTTAGCGAGTCACCGCTCACACCGCTGGCGTTTCTCGACCGCAGCGCCGGAGTGTGGGCGAACCGGATCGCGGTGCGCGACGGCGTGCGGAGCTGGACGTACGCAGAACACCGGGAGCGGGTGCGCCGAGCCGCAGGCGCGCTGGCGATCACGCCCGGTGACCGCGTCGCGACGCTTCTGCCGAACGTCGCCGCGATGCTCGAGATCCATTACGCGGTGCCCGGTGCCGGTGGGGTACTCGTGCCATTGAACACGCGGCTCGCCGCAGCGGACTACGCGTACGTCCTCGGACACTCCGGCGCGGTGGCGGTGATCGCACACCCGCACTTGCGCGCGCCGCTGGAGGACGCACTCGAGCAGATGACCGAGCCCGCGCCGCGGGTGATCTGGCTCGACGAGTACGAGGCCCAGCTGGCGGCGGCGGAGCCGGTCCCCCTCCAGCGCCCCGACGACGAGCGAGCGCTGCTCTCGATCAACTACACGTCCGGCACCACCGGCCGGCCCAAGGGCGTGATGACCTCGCACCGCGGCGCGTACCTGCACAGCCTCGGGGTGATCGCCGAGGCGGCCCTGACGCCACGCAGCGCCTACCTGTGGACGCTCCCGATGTTCCACTGCAACGGGTGGGCATACACATGGGCCGTCACCGCCACAGGTGCGACGCACGTGTGCCTACCGAGGCCTGACCCGGACATGATCTGGCGGGCCGTGCGCGACCACCGCATCACTCACCTCTGCGCGGCGCCGACCGTGCTGTCGATGATGCTGGGCGCGGATAGCGCAACACCGTGCGTTCAGCCTGTCCAGATGTTCGTGGGAGGCTCACCGCCTGCCCCCGCACTGCTCGAGCGTGCAGCGCGCCTGAACATCGAGATAACACACCTCTACGGTTTGACCGAGACCTACGGGCCACTGGCGGTGTGCGCGTGGAATCCCGCGTGGGACGACCTGCCGGCGCAGGAGCAGCACCGGCTCCTCGCGCGCCAGGGCGTCGCCACCGTGGTTACGGAACGGCTGCGCGTGGTCGACCAGGCGATGCGCGACGTTCCCGCGGACGGGCGGACGCTGGGCGAAGTGGTCATGCGCGGCAACAACGTGATGCTGGGCTATTACCGCGACGACGAGGCAACGCGCAAAGCATTCGCCGGCGGCTGGTTCCACTCCGGCGACCTCGGCGTTGTGCACCCGGACGGCTACATCGAGCTGCGTGACCGCTTGAAGGACATCATCATCTCGGGCGGCGAGAACATCGCCACGATCGAGGTCGAGCAGACGCTCGTCGCCCATCCGTCTGTGTCGGAGGCGGCGGTCATCGGCGTGCCCGATGAGCGCTGGGGTGAGGTGCCAGTCGCCTTCCTCACCGCCCGTCCGGGGAAGCAGATCGACACAAGCGAGTTGCGCGACTTCGCCCGCGGACGGCTCGCACACTTCAAGGTCCCCAAGCACATCGAAGTCGTAGACGACCTGCCGAAGACCGGGACGGGCAAGATCCAGAAGTTCGTGCTGCGCGAGCAGGCCGCAGCGTTGCCGCGCTGATCGACCGCGGATTGGCGGAACGTGCGCGAGCGGGAGGCGCACGTGACCGAATTCGTCTCGGACGTCGTGATCCGAGTCAACCGCGCCCATGCTCGCTGCTCGACGCTAGACAGGGTGTCGAGACCGACTACGGGGCGCCGCGAGGACTCGCTCGCCTGGGCGTGCCGCGGCACTGATTGGCGCGGGAGGCGATGACGGGCACGACCCGTGCTCGCGTTGCACACACCCGAACCTCGACGGAGTTCTACCAGCGTGGCAGGGGGTGATCTCGACGGCTACACACTGCTGGACCTACCGGCGCTGAAACCTTCGCAGCGCCCGACGCCGGTCACATGCAGGGTGCGCGACGATCGCAATCGAGGACTCGCCGTGCCGTCCAGCAGGCACAGTGCCATGCCAGTCATGAAGCTCGGCAAACATGTCCCCTTTCCTGTCCCCCGGCCCCCGCAAACGGCGCTGTAGAGCGAAGGCGCCACAGAATCATAATCCGCGCGTCTCGGTTTCTGGGTGCCTGCGCCGCCCGTCCGTGCCGCTGCCAATCTCAGTCTCGCCATCCATGTCGGCGCTTCAGCCAGCTCGGATCCCGTCGCGAACCGCGTCGTGGCGACTCGCTCCGTCGGTACGGAATGGGTACGGAAACCCACCGGTATCAGCCCTAATCGGCCGGCACGGCAGCCCCCGCGTTCGCGATCCCGGATGGGAGCAAACCGCGCTCTACAGCGGAAACGAGGGCATTCAAGTCCAGATCACCTTCCGCTTGCCATGCAGAAGGTCGTGGGTTCGAGTCCCATCATCCGCTCTCGAAGCCCTGTTTTTGCAGGGTTTTTCTTGTGGAGGCCGACTGCCGGACCTACTGTCACCCACGCAGAAGGTCGCCGGTTCGAGGGGTGCGCCGGCCTCCACAGCTTCGCGGCTGGCGGTCGATCGCGCGCCCTCTGAAGCGGGAACGAGCCTCCGTTTCGACGCCGCCAGCCGTCGGCACGGACTTCGGCACGGAAATTGGGACTTTGTCTCCTGGTTGCACGAGTGTCTGCACGGCGGCGTTGTCGTTGGTGTGAGGCCGGCGTTCGAGCCCGACTCGGGGTGCGCGCGGCTCGAGCCGCGATCATTCTTGCCGTCCGCGCCGCTGCTCGTTCACGTCCAACGAAGCGGTGAGCGGCGTTTCGAGCCGCTCGTGGAGACTGCCGGTTTCGTTCGGGAGCAGCGGTCTTCACGTGCGCTCCCGCTGCTCGTCCAGAGCGAGCGCGAGCTGGGCGCGAGCCGAGGTGCCCGCATCTCGCGCATTACGCTCGGGGCGCGTGTGCCGAAGTCGAGCTCATGGTGCCTCGCCAACCCGCCGCACAGTGATGCCGTGCTCGGCGACCCAGGCCAGGGTGCGCTTGGAGGAACGCGATCGTGGCGGCCTTCTCGTCGCTGAGCAGTTCGCCGTAGGCGAGCCGGGAGTGGTCGTCGACGATCGCGTGGAAGTAGTCGTGGCGATCGCGCATCCAGCCCCCTGAGCTGCGCTCGACACACGACGCGGCCAACCGGCGCGGCTCCACCGATGCGCGGTGCAGGGCGAGACCGAAGGCAGGCTGCCGCCTGCCGATGGGACCCATCTCAGCGGTCAAACGGACGAGCGCTCGCCGCCCGGCAGGTCCGGGCCGCGCGTTACCGCGCGCCATCCGGGCCCTCCTGTTCTGGTCAGTCTTGGCAGATCGCCAGATGCTCAGGACCGGCCGGGACGACTTCTCAGCCGCCCACAACCTCCGTCGGGCTGACGTCTAGCGGCGCCGGGCCTCGTTGACGGCGGCGGCGACGGCGGCGACGCCGGCGGCGATCGTAAACGGGCTTACGGGGGTGCCGTTGCCGTTGCTCGAGCGCAGCATCGCGCGGCGCAGCGGCGGGCGGCTGTGGTCGGTCTGCGCGAGGACTCCGTTGACGGCCACGAGGGCTGCGCCGCTGGCGATGTTGAGCGTACCGAGCACGCCGAGGCTCTTCTGGATCTTCGCGGCCTGCGGCGGCGTCTCCGGTGCGGGCTCGGTGCCGGTCTCGACGGGCACGGCACCGTCCGGCGCCTGCTTGGCCAGCCGGGCGCCCTGGATGCCGTTGAGGATGCCGGTCACGACCGACATCGCCATCAGGCCGTCCTTGGCCCGGGAGAGTGTGCGCTCCGGTCCGGAGAGCCTGTCCGGGCGCGTCTCCGTTGCCCGCGCCGCCGCCCAGCCAAGTCCGGCGGCCGCGAGCCCAAACAGATTGATTGCGTTGTAGCCATTCCAGGCCGTGTTCGCCACGGCGCCACGCTCCGGGCGGCTGGAGATCCGTCGCAGCGACGGGTTGTGGGCGAACTTGCCGAACATGGCGCCCCCGAGCCAGGCCGCGAGCCCGACGTCGTGCGCTGCGCGCGTGGTGTTCGCGAGAGTGTCTGAGACCATGGGTGGCGGGCTACCCATGCCCGGCCGGTGGAAGGCCCCCGCGCGTGCGCTGCGTCTCGTCGCGTACCGCGGTCCGCCGCGGGACCCCAAATGTTTAGCCAACGCGTGCTCCGGTCCGGCGAGCAGTAGCTCTTCCAGGGACCCGCCCACAGACCAGGCTTACCCCGCCAGCGGATGGGGGCCTGCCGCGGCGGCCGGCTCCGATGTTGCTCCTCCGGCACCGTGTGCCGCCAGCCGCTCGGCACCGTCCTGCGCGCAAGCCAGCCCCCGCCGCGCGCGTCGCCAGGCGGCTTGCGACAGCGGATACGCGTGCCGTCGCATGGCGTTGAGGAAGCCCGCCGGCCGCAGCCCTCCACCGCTGTTGAAGGGATTGAAGCGCAGCGCGTCGGCCTCGGCCGGGAGCGGCGCGCCGATGTGCAGCTCCGCGACGGCCCTGAAACGGCCGTTGGGAGCCGCCGTCGCGAGATCGAACCGCAGCTCTCCGGTGGCGGCGGCGCGGCGGACGCGGTCGAGCTCGTCGCGACCTGCCGGCCGAGGCGAGTCGGCGCGGGGCAGCACCCCGACGAGGAACACCTCGCCGCCGGCGCGGTACGGAAGCGACGAGCTGTAGGGCCGTTGCTGCACGTCCCGCGCCGGCAGGAAGAGGCGATGCAGCACCGGGATGTCGGCGGAGCTCACGACCAGGAAGTCCTGGTGACGCCCGACCCCATAGGCGTCCACGATCCGGATGGAGATGCCGAGCAGGTCGGCCATCCATCGCGGCAGACCGAGCGAGCGTGAGAACCGGACGACCGCCCGGTGCTCCCCCGGCCGGCTGAGGAGCGTGGCGGCGTGTGGCGCGGCACCGGCTCCCGCCACGCGCAAGCGCGCCTCGAATGCCGCGCCGGCCGGATGCACCGGCTTGCCCCCACGAAGTGCCGCCACGACCGCGAGAACGCCGCCGACGACCACGCCGGCGGCGCTCGACGCACGCTCCGACCTGCCGCCGCCGGCGTCAGCGTGTTGCGGCATCGGGCGATCAGCGGCGGCCGGTCAAGTCCGCTGCCCCGGTGGTCGTGGGTTCGCCGCGCCCGAAGCGACGGTCGTCGGAGTTGCGCTCGGGCACCGTCGTCCCGCGGTCGCGGTCGTCGTCCCGCGAGATCAGGCCGGCGATCACGCCCGCAGTAGCGAGCGCGATGTGCAGGATGTTGTCCGGTCCGTTGATCGGGATCAGTCCGAGCACATCCTCACCGTCGATCAGGCCGATGATCGCCACGAGGCCGTAGACGAGCCCGAAGCCGAGCGCGACGGCGCGCGCCGACCCCCGCCTGGGTGAGGCGGCGAGCAGAAGCAGTCCGGACGCGACGTGGACGAGGTTGTGGATCGCATTGACCTCGAACGCGAGGAACTTGTCGCCCTGCACGGCGTTGCCCGTGTCGAAGCTCGCGTCCGAGAGGAACCCGAGGATCCCTGCTAGCAACAGCGCGAGCCCCCCGAGCAGGCAGTACCACTGTGCCGGGGTGCGGGCCCTATTGCGGACCACCCCGCGGCGTCCTGTCGCCGAATGTGCCATTGATCGACCTCCTGTCTGGCGCTCAATGGCGCATACGAACGTGTGGACGCTCGGGGGTCTTCCCCGCCCCGCGGTCGGCGACACTGTCCGTGCCAGGAATGTGACGCTAATCCGCCGTCATCCGCAGGCGGAAGGTCAGCAGGCACACGTCGTCGTCGCTCGCCCCTTCATCGAGCAGCGCGGGCGGCAGAGCCTCGACGAGCTCGTCCGGCGAGGCGCCGGCGCGCGCGCATACCGCCGAGATGAGCCGCTCGAGCCCGGCGTCGATTGGCTCGTCACGACGCTCGACCAACCCGTCGGTGTAGAAGAGGAAGCCGGCTCCACGGGCGAGTGTGAACGCCGCCTGGGCGCGTGGGACTCCCTGCACTGTGACGCCGAGCGGCGGCGAGCGCCCCTCCATGAACAGCGCCGGCGTGCGGTCGGGCTCGAGCAGGAGCGGCGGCAGATGTCCCGCCGACGCGAAGCGCACGCCGCCCGTGTCGGGGGCGACTTCGGCGTAGGCGATCGTCGCGTACCGTGCGGTCTGGACCTGGTCGACGAAGGTGTCGAGGTGTGCGAGGACCGTAGCGGGCTCCAGGCCTGCGCCGGCGAGCGCCCGTACGGCGCTGCGCAGCTGGCCCATCGCGGTCGCCGCGGCGAGCCCGCGGCCGACGACGTCGCCGACCACGACGCCGACCCTGCCACCCGAGAGCGCGAACGCGTCGTGCCAGTCGCCGCCGACCTCGAGATGCTCGACCGCGGGGTGATACAGGGTCGCCACCTCGAAGCGCTCATCGGCGGGTGGGTCGCCGGCGACGAGGCTGCGTTGAAACGTGAGCGCGACGTCGCGCTGTTCCTCGTAGAGCCGTGCGCGCTCCAACGCCAGGGCAGACTGTTCCGCACAGGCCAGCAGGAAGGCGCGCTCGTCCGGCTCGAACCTGCGCGCGTCGTCGAACGCCAGCCAGAGGAATCCCTGTGGAGCCGGGGCTCTGCCGAGCGGCAGGCGAACCATCGCGCCGCGGTCTCCGCCTTCACCCTCGTCGAACTCCGGCTCGGATGGCGAATCACCGAATTCGTCTGGCACCGAGTCGCCGTGGCGCGCGATGACGCGCGGCGCGCCCGATTCGCCGTCCATCACGGCGACGCCGGCGCTTCGGCCCTCGAAGGCCGCCACCAGCTCTTTCGTCACCACTGCTGCGATCGCGTCGGCGTCCGGGGCCGCGGCGATGGCGGCCGTGAGACGCTGCAGCCGCTCGATCCGCTCGCGCGCGATGCGCTCGCGATTTCGGGCCGCGAGCAGCTCGCGTTCGTAGCGCTTGCGCTCGGTCGCGTCGAACACGGTCGTGCGAACGAGCCGCGGCGCTCCGTCGGCGTCGGTCTTGAGCACCGCGTTGACCAGCACAGGGAGCCGGCCGCCGTCCGCACCGACGATATCGAGCGCGATCTCCCGGACCATCCCCTGCATCCGCAGCAGCGGCGCGAAGTGGGTCTCGTGGTAGATCCGGCCGCCGGCGGTCAGGAGGTCCTGGAAGCGCTTGACGCCGACGAACTCGTCGCGCCGGTAGCCGGTCCAGCGCAAGAACGTCGCGTTGAGCCGCACGATGACGCCATCCGGCGTGGTCGAGAGATAGCCGCAGGGCGCGTTCTCATACAGGTCTTCGGCACTCTCCTCGACGATCGCGTCGGCGCCGGCCCCATGCTCGGAAGCGCCCATGCCGAGCTCAGGCGAACGCCCGGATCGCGTCGATCGTCTCCGTCGGGGCACTCAGGTTGGGACAGTGCCCGGTCGCGGCGAGCTGGACCAGGGTCGAGCCGGCGATCTCGCGATGCACGTACTCCCCGACCGCGCGCGGCGCAATCGCATCGTCGCTGCACTGCAACACCAGCGTCGGGACGCCCACGGCGGCCAGATCTGCCCGGTTGTCCGAAAGGAACGTCACCCGGGCGAAGCGCGCGGCGATGTCCGGGTCCGCGCGGCAGAAGCTCCGGGTGAGCTCCTCACCGAGCTCCGGCCGGTCGGGGGTGCCCATGATCACCGGCGCCATCGCGCTCGACCAGCCGAGGAAGTTGCTGTCCAGCGACTCGAGCAGCTCGTCGATGTCCGCGTGGCTGAAGCCGCCGATGTAGCCGTCGTCGTCGAGATAGCGGGGCGACGGGCCCACGAGCACGAGCTTGCCGATCCGCTTCGGCTCGCGGTTGGCCGCCAGCACGCCGATCATTGCGCTGACCGAGTGTCCGACGAAGATGGCGTCGACCACGTCGAGCTCCCGGCAGATCTCGAGCACGTCCTCGGCGTAGCCGTCCAGGGTGCTGTAGCGGTCGACGTCGTACGCGGCCAGTTCGGAGCCGCCGGCACCGACGTGGTCGAAGAGGATCACGCGATAGTCGGCCTCGAACGCAGGCGCTACGAGACGCCACATGTGCTGATCACAGCCGAACCCATGCGCCAAGATCATGGCGCGACCCTCCGCGCGCCCGGACACCGCCACGTTGTTGCGGGCGAGAACGTCCACCGCGCGCGATTCTAGGTACGTGCCCGCCGGTGTCCCACTCCTCGCCAGAGCGGATCGACCGAGCGGGGGCGTGCGTGCCG
>JBOGYU010000015.1:0-23906 GCA_050696935.1 Solirubrobacteraceae bacterium
CGCATGGCCTTGCCGAGCGCGAAGACGGTGACCAGCCCGAGGCCGGCGCCGACGGCCACGGCGACGGGCAGCGACACCTGCAGCACCTCGGAGTCGGTGTCGAACAGCAGCAGCCCTGACGCCACGAGTGCCGTGCCGCCGGCGGCCGCGAGCAGCCCGCCGCTGGCCACGAACAGCTCGGCGGCGAGCAGGGCGACGGCGAGCGCGAGCAGGGCGACGCCTGCCGCCGTCACCGGCAGCTGGGCGGTGCCGTAGAGGCCGAGCACGAACGCGACGGCGCCGAAGAGCCCCGGGCCGACCAGGCCCGGGGCGGTCACCTCGAACAGGATCCCCAGCAATCCGGCGAGCAGCAGCAGGAAGGCGACGTTGGGGTTCACCAGCAGCTGCTGGATCTCGTACTGCAGCGGCATGTCGCGCCGCTCGATCAGCAGGCCCTCGGTGTCGAGGGTCCGGGCCTTCGGGCCCTGCACCTCGAAGCCGTCGAGCGCGCGCAGCAGCGCCGCCTCGTCGGGCGCCACGAGGTCGATCAGCTCCTCGGCCTCGGCGCGCTCCGCGGTCACGTTGACCGCGTCGCGCACCATCCGCTCGGCGAGGTCCGCGTTGCGCCCGTGGCCCTCGGCGAGCGCCCGCACGTAGGCCGCGGCGTCGTTGCGGATCTTGCGGCCGAGTACCTCGTCGGTCTCGCCGCCGCCGAGCTGGATCGGCGTGGCGGAGCCGATGTTCGTCTGGGGGGCCATCGCGGCCACGTCGCCCGCCTCGGTGATGAACAGCCCGGCCGACGCTGCGCGCGCGCCGTCGGGTGAGACGTAGACCACCACGGGCGCCGGCGCGGCGATGATGTCCTGGACGATCTCCCGCATCGAGCTGTCCAGGCCGCCCGGCGTGTCGAGCCTCACGATTGCCAGCGGCGCGCCCTCGGCGTCCTCGAGCGCCGTGGACATCCAGGCCGCCGTGGCGGGATCAATCGTCCCGGTCAGCTCGATGGACGGCACGGCGCGCGGCTGCTGGGCGACGGCCGGCGACGCCAGCAGCAGCGCCGCGGCCAGGGCAGCGAGCATGAGGGACCGCATACCGATCCCCTGCCCGGGGGGCCGCCGTTGAAACTGGGGGCCGGCCCCCAATCAGCCGGTCGCGCGCGCGAGCTGTTCCACGCTCACCGGCACCCGCCGATCCTGGGGCGTGAACACGAAGTGCTCCGACGCGGTGGCGCGGTACAGGCGCAGGCGGGCAGGCGACTGGACGTCGTCGAGCGTCCACTCCTCCGCTCCCTGCGCTACGGACCTGCGCGAGAAGATCTCGATGCCCCGCTCGCGCTCGGCACCGGGCAGCTCCTCGCCCACGGCCGACATGTACACGCCCCGGCCGGTGTTGATGGGCACGCTGGAGTCGAAGATCACGATGCTGAGCTGCGGGCGCCTCGCGAGGTTGCGCGAGTGCCGCGCCTCCGGGTCGGAGACCCAGAAGAACTCGTTGTAGCCGTCCTGTGCGTACCAGACGGGCGAAACCCATGGCAGGCCGGTCTCGTCGGCGGTGCCGAGCGTCATGTGGCTCAGGCCGTCGATCAGCGCCCTGCCGATGGCCGCGACGTCACCCAATGGCCTGCGCGAGATCCTCGACGAGGTCCTCGGCGGCCTCGATCCCGCAGCTCAGGCGCACCAGGTCGGCCGGCACCGCGGCCGCCGACCCCTCCACCGACTGGTGGGTCATCGCCTGCGGCACCTCGATCAGCGACTCCACGCCCCCGAGCGACTCGGCGAGCGAGAACACCTCGCACGCGCCGGCGATCCGCGTCGCATCGGGGTGGCGGAAGCAGACCATCCCCGCGAAGCCCGGCCAGCGCACGTCGCTCACCCCGGGGGCGGTCTGCAGCCACTCGCTCACCGCGCGCGCGTTCTCCGTGTGCGCCGCCATCCGCAGGTGCAGCGTGCGGATGCCGCGGTGCACGAGGAAGCAGTCCAGCGGCCCGGGCACGGCGCCGATCGAGTTCTGCACGAACCGGATCGCGTCGTGCAGCGCGCCCTCGCGGACCACGACGGCGCCCCCGACGGCGTCCGAGTGCCCGCCGACGTACTTGGTGGTCGAGTGCACCGCGGCGTCGGCGCCCAGCTCGAGCGGACGCTGGTAGACCGGGGTCGCGAACGTGTTGTCCACCGCGACGAGGGCGCCCCGCTTGCGCGCGACGATCTGCTCGACGTCGACCACCTTGAGCGTCGGGTTGGTGGGGGTCTCCACCCAGATCAGCTTCGTTTCCTCCGTCACCGCGGCCTCGACCGCGTCGAGGTCCGTCTGGTCGACCATCGTGTAGCGCAGTCCCCAGCGGTTGAGCACCTTGTCGACGAGCCGGTAGGTGCCGCCGTAGAGGTCGTCGGGGAGCACGACGTGGTCGCCGGCCGCGGCGACGGCCGTGATCAGCGCGTGCTCGGCCGCCATGCCGCTGCTGAACGCGGAGCCGAGGCCGCCCTCCAGCTCCCCCAGCGCGCGCTCCAGGGCGCTGCGCGTCGGGTTGGCCGAGCGCGAGTAGTCGTACTCCTCCACGAACTCGCCGGGCTTGTCCTGCACGTACGTGGACGCCTGGTGGATCGCGGGCACGACCCCGCCGTAGCCGGGATCCGGCTCCAGGCCCGCGTGCACGGCGCGGGTGGCGAAGCGCCTCACGAGACGAGCGACTCGAGCAGGTCGGCCCGGGTGACGATCCCGACCGGCTTGCCGTCCTCGGTCACCGTCAGCGCCTGGCGGTCGCCGGAGAGCAGCTCGACCGCCTCGCGCACGGGGTCGGTGGTGGAGACGGCGGGGAACGGCGCCTCCATCACGTCGACGATGTCGGCCGACATCAGTCCGGGGCTGTCCATGGCCCGCTTGAGCAGGCCTCGCTCGCCGACCGAGCCGACCACCGTGGTCGGGTCGCTGGTGGAGACGACCGGGAGCTGGGAGACGCGGTGCTCGTGGAGCAGGCTGATCGCGTCCTTGACCTTCTGGTGGGTCTGGACGGTCACGAACGGCGGGATCTCACCGGCCGCCGTCTTGTCGCGCAGCACGTCGCCCACCGTGCGATCGCTGGAGCGCTCCAGGAACCCGTACTGGCTCATCCACGCGTCGTTGAAGATCTTCGAGAGGTACCCGCGCCCGCCGTCGGGCAGGATCACGCAGACCATCGCCTGCGGGTCGTCGATCTCGCTCGCCACCTGCAGCGCGGCGTGCACGGCGAGGCCGCACGAGCCGCCGACCAGCAGGCCCTCGTCGGCCGCCAGCCGGCGGGTGGTGAGGAAGCTGTCGCGGTCGGAGACGGTGACGTAGCGGTCCACGACGGACGGATCGAACGTGCTCGGCCAGAAGTCCTCCCCCACGCCCTCGACGAGGTACGGGTGGACCTCCTCGTTGGAGTAGATCGAGCCCACCGGGTCGGCGCCGATGACCTCGATCTTCGGGTTCTGCTCCTTCAGGTAGCGGGCGACGCCGGTGATCGTGCCGCCGGTGCCGACGCCGCACACGAAGTGGGTGATCTTGCCGGCGCTCTGGCGCCACAGCTCCGGCCCGGTGGTGAGGTAGTGCGTCTCCGGGTTGGCCGGATTGGCGTACTGATTGGGCTGGAAGGCGCCGGGGATCTCCTCCGTCAGCCGGTCGGCAACGCGGTAGTAGGACTGCGGCGAGTCGGGCGCGACGTCCGTGGGGGCGACGACGACCTCGGCGCCGTACGCGCGCAGCAGGTCGATCTTCTCCTTGGACATCTTGTCCGGCATCACCGCGATCACGCGGTAGCCCTTCAGGCGGGCGGCGATCGCCAACCCGGTGCCGGTGTTACCGGAGGTCGGCTCGATGATCGTGCCCCCTGGGCGGAGCCGGCCGTCGCGCTCGGCGGCCTCGACCAGGCGCAGCGCGATGCGGTCCTTGATCGAGCCGCCGGGGTTGAAGTACTCGATCTTGGCGACGACCTGGGGCGCCAGCCCGGCCGCGATCCGGCTCAGGCGCACGAGCGGCGTCTCCCCGACCGTGTCCAGGATGGAGTCCTTGATGTCGGCGCGCAGGGACGTCGTCGGGCTGGCCATGTCCTTGGATCTTAGTCCCGCGCGGACGTCGTTCAGACGCGCCTTACGGGGAGGGCGCCGAACGCGGTGAAGTCCGCGTCCTGCGTCCACACCTCGGCCCCGTGGACGAGCGCCGTCGCGGCGATCCAGGTGTCGTGCACGCGCAGCTGGCGTCCGGCCGCCAGCTCGCCGGCGGCCAGGCGTGCGTACGCGGACGCGACTCGCTGGTCGGCGGGCAGCCCCTCGGTCTGCTCACGGACGCGCGTGAGGGTCGCGAGCCGGCTTGCGCGTGTGTCCGCGTCCGTGGCGACGAGCATGCCCCGAGGGCGGTCTCCGCGCGGGAGAGCTCCGCCAGCAACTCGGGCTGGATGCGGGGTTCCGGCGGCTCGTCGAGCGCCCGCAGCAGGAAGCGGCGGGCGGTGCTTGCGTCCCCGCGCGCGTAGGCCGCGGCAGCGGCGTCACGCAGCTCGGCGACCACGCACGGATCCGCGGTCGCTCCCGCCTGCAGCAGATGCGCCGCGGCTCGGTCGCGCCGGGAAGCCGGCGCTCGACGAGCCACGCGACGCCCTCCGCGCTCAGCTCCTGCGCCTCGAGCACGATCCCTGGAAGCGAGCCACCAGCTCGTGCTCGAGCTCGCCGCGCCGCACCGCGAGCGCCAGGACGATCGGGAGATCACGCGCCCGGTCGGCCAGGTAGCCCAGCAGCTGCAGCGAACGGACATCGGCCCACTGCGCGTCGTCCACCACGACGACCAGCGGGCCGAGGACGTCGACGAGCGCCTCGACGCCGTCGATGGCGGCGTACATGGTGGCGGTGCCGCCCTCCGCCAGGGGCGCGGGCGACCCGGGCGAGCTCGTGGTGAGCGCCTGGAGCGCCCGCCGGGCACGCGGATCGACTTCCGAGTTGCGGCCGGCGGAGCGCAGCGGCGGCTCGAGCAGACGACGCACGACCACGAACGGCAGCGCCGCGTCGAGCTCGACCGCCCGGGTGCCGGTCACGATCACCCCGGCGCTGCGCGCCAAATGCGCCAGCGCGGCCAGCAGCCGCGAATTGCCCGTCCCGGCCGCGCCCTCCACCAACACCACCGAGCCGGCGAGCTCGCCGTCAACAACGGCGCCAACCCCGGCGGCTCGGTCGCGGCTACCGGACGTCGATCGCGTGGATCGCGGTCGATGCTCGTGAGAGCGGCGTTGAGCGCGTGTTCTACGCCTGAGGCGGCGCCGTCGGTCCCATCGAGGATCCGCCACGCAGTCGCGAGGCAGCGCTTCGCATCGACAAGCGCACCGACGGTCGCCGCCACTCTTCGTTCTCCGTCTCTTGCGTCTCCTTGTAGGTCGCCTGACGCCATTACCGGATTCGGCGGCCTTGCGGTCGCCCTTCCAGTCTCGTGCAGGTCGCTTGCGCTCTGCCCGTCAGTTCCCGCTGAGCCGATCGGGGGCGCCCGGGCTCTCCAACGGCCTTGTCCGTCGGCCGGCTGCAACGTCCTCGCGACTCGATACGGTGGCGAGATGAGCGTGACTATGAGCGGCACCATTCGTGACGGACCAAGCGCGCTCGCGGGGCACCATCCGACAGGCGTGTCGACCGGCGTCTTCGAGGATCGTCGCGGCTCCTGGCCGGAGCTGGTTGCCGAGGCGTGCGATGTCTCGACCTACGCAGTCGAGCTGTCGGCGCTATCGGAGGACGAGCTTCCGGGATTGGTCGAGTACCTTGCCGCCGAGCCGCGGCTTCCGTTCCGCTACGTGAGCGTGCATGCGCCCGTCAAGGACCGCGACCTCGATGACGCGGCTAGTGCGCGCGCTCTGAGCGAGCTCCCGCTCTGGGTGAGATCGATCGTGACTCATCCCGATGCGCTTGAAGAGCTCGCGCCCTACCGCGTGCTTGGAACACGCCTGGTCTTGGAGAACATGGACGCCCGCAAGCGCACGGGGCGCACGGCGGGCGAGCTCGAGGTTGTCTTCGACGAGCTGCCCGAGGCGGGCTTCTGCCTTGACGTCGCGCACGCGAGCTCGATCGATCCCACGATGGACGTTGCCGAGGAGCTGCTCGATCGGTTCCGCTCGCGGCTGCGACAGGTGCATGTGAGCTCGTTGCGCGGGGGCCATCACGTCCCGCTGACGCGCGACGACGAGGAGCGATTCGCCGCGATCCTCGAGCGCTGCCGCGACGTGCCCTGGATCCTCGAAGCCCGTCCGCCTGATCGGTGGCTGGCCGAGCTGAAGACGACGATGCTGATCGCCACCGGCGAAGCGGCAACCGTCTAGCAATCGTGAACGCGGCGCGTGGTATCGCCCGCCTTGAGGCTGCCACGGGCACACGGTTCACGCGCATAGCGGCCGCTCGTAGCCGGACCGAGCGCCGGCTCGGCGAGCGCCGGGAGCGATTCGGCTCCGTCGACGTCGACGCGGGAGCGACCGTGGTCCTGATGGGGTCGTGGGGTCGCCGCGAGGTCACCAGCGAGAGCGACGACGATTTCATGGTTCTGTTCGAGGGACCGCGACGGGAGAACGCGCAGCCCGGAATCGATCGGGTGGCCGAGGTTCTCGGCGCCCGCGCGCCCGGCGCCGAGGAGATCTTCGGCGCGCAGGTGTGGCTCGAGGACCTGCGCGGCAAGATCGGGCGCGACGAGGACACCAACACCAACCTCACGCGCCGCATGCTGTTCGTGCTCGAGTCCGTGCCGGTCTGCGGCGAGCAGGCATATCTGCGAGCCCGGCGAGCGCTGCTCGGCGGCTACCTGGAAGCCAACGTCAAGCACCACCGCCCGCCGCGGTTTCTGCTCAACGACGTGATCCGATACTGGCGCACGATCGCGGTCGACTTCGAGAGCAAGATGCGAGCGCGCAAGGGCGAGGGCTGGGGCCTGCGCAACGCCAAGCTCCGGCTCTCGCGCAAGGCGCTGTTCGCCGGCGGCCTGCTCCCCGTGCTCGCGTGTCATCGCTATGCCGCCGGTGACATGCTCGACTACCTCGACGAGCGGATGACGGTCGCTCCACTTGATCGGATCGCCGACGCGTTCGTGGACCACCAGGCGCTCGACGCCGGCGTTCGCGCGCTCACGTCCTACGACGCGTTCCTGGCGATTCTTGACGACGGAGAGCAACGCCACCAGCTCAAGGAACTCGACGCCGAAGGCGCGCGAGACTCCCCCGTGTTCGCGCGCGTGGCCGAACTCGGCAGGGAATTCGAGGCCGGGCTGCTGTCGCTGTTGTTCGACGATCCCGAGCTGCGCCGCTGGGTGCGCGAGTACATCGTCTTCTGATCGTTTGGACGGCTCCTTCGCTCGCGGTGACGCCTTCGACGCCCGGCGCCGCTCGGCACGCGCGCCGGCACCGCCGGAAGCCGACCGGCGGCGGCGCTAGCTTCGCGTGCGTGCGCAACGCAACCCACGAGCTGGTCGGCGTCACGCTGGCCGTCGCGGCGGGACAGGCTCTGAAGGCGGGGCCGCTGGAGACCGGTGGGCTGGCAGCCGCCGCCGTGATCGCCTCGCGGCTGCCCGACATCGACGTGCTCGGCGCGCGCATCCACCGGCGCAGCCGGCTCGAGCGGCGCAGCCTGCTCGCCGGGGCCGCCGGCGCGCTGCTGCGGCTTCCGCTCGTCGTGTTCGCGGCGCTGGTCCCGCACCGGAGCGTCACTCACTCCGCGCTCGCGTGCGCTGCCGTGCCCGGCCTCGCCGCGCTCACCTATCCGGCCGGGGCCGGCGCCGCGCTCGTCGTGGGCGGTGGCTTGGCGATCGGCTACGCGGGCCACGTCGCCGCGGACGGCTGCACCCCGGGTGGGATCAGGCTGTGGGCGCCGTTCTCCCGGCGACGGGTATGGCTGCTCCCGCCGCGGGCTCGCATCCGGACCGGCAGCTTCGGCGAGACGGCCGTCGCCGTCGTCGCCGCGACCGCGCTGGGGTTGCTCGTGCTTGCCTGAGCGCCTCATCGTCCTTCCGCGGTCACGGTCGGCTACGGTGTCCACGGCTTATCGCACGGCACGGCAGCAGACGCGTGTTCACCGCCGGCGTCGGTGTGGCCGACGGGCCAGTCAGCGACAACTGGTCGGCGAACGAGCAACGGCACCTCTGGTTCGCCAAGCCACCCAAGCAGGTCTGCCGCGGCGACCACATCTTCGCCCTCGGCGCCGGACGCCGCAGCATTCGTGCTCGGGCTGTTCGAAGTTGCCTCCGGTGGCCCGGAGCGGGCTCGGCAACCCATGGGATCCGAAGCGCTGGCCGTACGCCATCTCGGTGGATCCGCTCGCGGCGGTCCCGCGCCTTCAGCGTCACGAGTGGAAGGCGTTACCGCCCCGCGCGCGACCGCCGCACGCGTGCGCGATGAGGGCCTGCGCGAGGCGCTGTACGCTGCGGTCGAGCCGTTCGCCTGAGCCGCTACGCGATCTGCGGCACCGTCCAGGGGCAGATGCCTTCGGCCGTCGCGAAGGGCGCCGTGCCGGTCGCGACGGCGCAGTCGTCGTAGTCGACCGCCTCGAAGCCGGCCGCGCCGCCGGCACCGACCACCTGGTAGCGGTAGTCCCGCGCGTGGAAGGGGACCGCGGTCTGGGTCTACGCGGGCAGCGCGTGCGCGGTCGCCACCCCCAGCAGCGATCCCGCCGCGACGAGCACGGGCGTCGGCGCGATGGTGCCTCGTGTGCCGAGCCTTCGGCATTGTGCCTCCGGTCCACCGGGGGGTTCGACTGGCGCGGTCCTCCATCCGAGCGGGCGGCCAGCGCGCCGGGGGTCACCCCGGGTTTTCGCGCGCAACCCCGGGGGTCACAGCCCGAAGACGGCGCGGCCCTCGCCAAAACTTCTCGCAATTTGGGCGCCATTTCGTGCGAACTCGCGCATGGTGGCCGCGCGGATGCGCTAGACCAGCCAGGAGCCGGCAGGGAGCGTGGCTCCTCATCTGAGGTTCGGTAGCGAGCAGCAGTGGAGGGCCTGGGCGTGGCAGCAGGACGAATGCAGGCGACCGCGGAGAATCCCTCCTCTCGCGTTGCCGCGGCCGTCGCCCGGCACGAGCGCGTGCTGCTGCGGGTCGCCCGCCAGTCCTCCCTCTGCCACGACGACGCGCTCGACGCCTACCAGCGCGCGCTGGAGATCTTCGTCCGGCGCGTCGAGACGGTCGATCCGGCTACGGAACTGGCGTGGCTAAAGGTCGTGGTGCGTCATGAAGCGCTGGCGATCCGGCGCGCGCGATCGGAGTCGGTGACCGGTGAGGAGCTCGACCTCGACGCGTTCATCCCCGGGCCGGAGCGCAGCGTGGAGGACCGGGTCGCCTCCGAGGAGCGCGTCCGCCGCTCGGCGGAGGCGCTGCGGGCGCTGAAGCCCGACGAGGCGAAGGCGCTGATGATGAAGGCGCACGGGCTCTCGTACGAGGAGATCGGGGCCCGTAACGGCTGGACCTACACCAAGGTCAACCGCGCGATCACCGAGGGTCGCCGGCGCTTCCTGCGGGCGTACGAGGGCATCGAGGCGGGCGAGGAGTGCGAGCGGTTCTCGCCGATCGTGCAGGCGCTGGCCGAGGGGGCGGCGACGAGCGCCCAGGTGCTCGAGATCCGCCCGCACCTGCGCCATTGCACCGCGTGCCGCGCCACGGTCCGCGACCTCCACCTCTCCCGCCTCCGCCGCGCCTCCCTCTTCTCACCGCTGTTCGTCGTGCTCGAGCCGCTCCGGGCATTCCTGCCCTCCCCCTCGCCCGACGCGATCGACGCCGACGACCCCGTGGCCCCCGACGTCCCCGCCGAGCAACTCATCACCCCCGAGACGATCGTCCGGCCCGACGAGCCCGACCACTGGTTCTCGGCGCTCAAGCACGAGATCGCCGCCTTCCTCCACCGCGCGAACGCGTCGGACGTGGCCACGGGGATCCACATCGCCACGTCTACCGGCGGCGGCCGGATCGCGAGCCTCGGGGCCTTGGTCGCTCTGTGCCTCGGCAGCGTGGGAGCGGCGACGGTGTGCGTGGTCACAGGCCTCGTCCCCGACCCGACCGGGATCGTGCGCGAGGACGAGGAGGCGGCGAAGCGGCGTCCGCACCCGCCCCGGTCACGGGCTCGCGACACCGACCGCACGCCGCCCGCTCCGATCCTCGCCACCGAGCTCATCTCCGCTCGCCCCGAACCGACCCCCGAGCCTCGCCTGGCAGCGCGCGAGCAGCAGCGCCCGCGGCGGGACGCGCCTAGCGCCGAGACCGACCCATCGCAGGGCACGAAGCGCCGCAGCCACGAGCACGCTCCGATCTCCCCCACCACGGCGACCGCCACCTCAACCGGAGGAGAGGAGCCCTTCACGGCCGAGGTCCCCCGCGGGCCGTCGCAGCCGGCGGCCGCGCCGGCGACCGGCGGAGGTGAGTTCACGCCGTGATGCGGCCTCATTTCACACCAGGAGCCAGCCCATGAACCCAAGCCACCGTCTGGCGCTGCTGATCGTCGTCGTCCTCCTGGCCGCCGCCGGCGCCGCACCCGCCCTCGCCGGCGAGTACCCGGTCTACGCCTGCGAACCGAGCGCCGGCGACGTCAACCGCTCCTGGGTCCGCGAGTGGAACCACGGCGGCGTGACGTCCTACGCCAACTGCCCGCTGCCATGGGACGAGTTCCGGAGCTGGAACCGCGGCCTGGTGACCCGCCACGCCGTCGTCCCGGACAACCCGAACGCCACGATCCCGACCGGCTCCTTCGCCGCGCTCGTCTTCCACGCGCCCCCGGGCGCCGCACTGGCGCGAGTCACGTACCACCACGAGTGGTGCGGCTGGGACGGCTACCGAGCCGGCATCGCAAACGCGGCCGGAACGTGGCTCCGCTACGCAGGTCCGCACTCGTGCGGATCCTGGGAGCCCAACCCCTTCACGCTCGACCTCGGCGGCACCAGCGCCGTCAAGCTCATGACTGCGTGCGTAGCCGGTCCCTGTGGGGTGGGAGGCGGCACCCTCCGTGCGTGGGCGACTCTGCGCTCGGCGACCATGATCGTCGCCGACCACACCACCCCGAACGTGTCCCTGACCGGCGGCTCAGCGCTGGCGTCCGGCTGGCGGCGCGGTGTCGTAGGCGTGTCCGCGAGCGCGTGGGACAACGTCGGGATCCGGTCCGTTCAGCTGTTGATTGGCGGCCGAGTCGTCGAGGCAAGCGCGAATGCGTGTGATTACACGTTCACCACGCCGTGTCCCAATTTCGGTGGGGTCTGGAGCCTCGATACTCGGGTGGTCGCTGACGGCCGCCACGCCCTCGCGCTGAAGGCGGAGGACTCCGCCAGGAACTGGGCCACCACCTCTCGGACAATTCTTGTCGACAACACCCCTCCGCCCGCCGCGAGTCGGCTAACCGTCTCTGGCGGCACTGCGTGGCGCCGGTCGAACAACTTCTCCATCAGATGGCGCAACCCGAGACAGGCCGGCGTTGCGCCGATTGCCGGACTTCAGACTGCCATCTGTCACACCAGAAACCCCCCTGACGTCTGGACAGGATGCATCCAGCGGCGTTTCACCGGGTCAAACATTTCGAGCGCGTCTGGCCTCCGCGTGCCACGCGCAGGCCAATGGACCGGCCGGTTCTGGCTACGCGACGCCGCCGGAAACCACGACCGCGGCACGGCCCATCACATCCGGCTGCGGTTCGACGACAATGCGCCCGATCTGAGCTTCAAGGCCCAGGACGCAGACGATCCGACCCGGATCGATGTCCTGGCGTCGGACAGGACCTCCGCGCTGGTACGCATGGAAATCGAGGCGCGGCGTCGAGGAGACGCGGCGTGGCTCCCGCTCGTCACAACTCGTTCGGCCGATGGCTTCTTCGCCCATCTGGATGACGAGCACCTTGCGGATGGCGAGTACGACCTCCGCGCCCGCGCAGCCGACAGCGCCGGGAACGAGAGGTCGACGGATCGCGACGATGCGGGAGCGCCCGCAACGAGAACCGTCCCAACGCGTATCAACACACGCTTCGTCGCCGGCCAAGTGAAGATCGTCAAGGCGCGTAGATCCCGCGGGGGCAAGCGGCGGACGCGCCGCATCATCGTCGTCCGACCACGAGTCCGGTACGGCCGGACGATCCCGATTCGTGGGCGCCTCACGACGCCCGGAGCGAACCCGGTTGCGAACGCAAGTGTCGAGGTCTGGGAGCAGATCGCACTACCGGGCGCGGAATGGCGGCGAATCGCGATGATCGGGACGAACAAGGCCGGGCGGTTCAAGTTCAAGGCCCTGCGAGGACCCAGCCGCGTGCTGCGATTCCGGTATGCCGGTACTCCGCTGGTCCGAGCGCGGACAGCCGAGGTCGACTTGCGGGTGCGCGCGGCTACGACCATGCGCTCGAGCCGCCAGCGGGTCGTCAACGGCGATGAAGTCGTCTTCCGCGGACGGGTCCAAGGGAGACCGCTCCCAGCTACGGGCAAGCTCATCCAGCTCCAGGCGTATTCGCGCGGGCGATGGTTGACATTCGCTACGCCGCGCGCCAAAGCCAAGAGTGGCCGCTGGAGCTACCGCTACCGATTCACGGCCACTCGTGGCACCGTTCGGTATCGGTTCCGGGCCCGCTTGCCACGGGAGGCGGGGTATCCATACGACGCCGGGAAGTCGCGCCGCGTGCCGGTCGTGGTGCGGGGTTTGTAACAGAAGGCGCAACTTTGGCGCTCGCCGACGTATGTTGTTGCGCATGAGGAACCGGATGTGGGGCATACGGGAGCGGCTCAGCTATGCGAACGTCATCGCGACGCTGGCTCTGTTCGTCGCGCTCGGCGGCACGTCATACGCGCTCACGCTCCCACGGAACAGCGTCGGAGCAGGACAACTTCGATCCGATTCTGTTGGGCGTTCGGAGATTCGCCGTGGCGCAGTGAACTCGACCGCGATCAAGAACCGTTCAGTTCGCCTTCGGGATATCTCGACCCAGACGCGACGGTCTCTTCGTGGAGCGGCTGGGCCCCCGGGCCCGCCGGGGCCCCCCGGAGTCACGTTCTTCGCCGCGGTCAATTCGGGTGGCCTTCCCATGCGAGGAAACGCGACGTCTTGGACTGGTTCCGGCCTAAACGGGCGGGTGATCGGCTTCAACCGTCCAGTCAGCGACTGCGTCGCGACGGCAACCCTCGCGTTCGTGCCAGGCGGGGGTGTCGAGACGCCGCCGCCGAATAGCCACGTAACCGTGGCTCCGACGGACGACGGCAAGATCCTCGTGCGGACGTGGAACAGCAGCGGGGGCGAGGTCGCCCTGCCGTTCAATCTCATCGTCGCCTGTTGAGGCTCGGAGATCTCGGCGGGTGGGTGGGGCGACGTATGCTCCGGCTCTCGATGCCGCGGCTGAAGATCACCGTCACCGAGGAGGTTGGCGAGTACCTGGCGCGCCATTCGCGGCAGGACGAGGTGCTCGCTCGGGTGGAGCGGGAGACGGCGGGGCGGCCTGACGCTCGGATGCAGATCACTCCCGATGAGGGGGCGCTGTTGACGATGCTCGCTCAGCTGATCGGGGCCGAGCGGGCGCTCGAGGTCGGGACGTTCACCGGCTACAGCGCGATCTGCATCGCTCGGGGGCTGGCGCCCGGCGGGACGCTCACGTGCCTGGAGGTCAGCGAGGAGTTCGCCGCCACGGCTCGCGCGAACCTCGAGGACGCCGGACTGACACACCGTGTGGAGATCCGGGTCGGGGCGGCCGCGGAGAGCCTCAAAAAGACGCCGGAGGAGCCGGCGTACGACTTCGTGTTCCTGGACGCCGACAAGACCGGCTATCCGGCGTACTACGAGCTGATCGTCCCCCGCCTGAAGCCGGGCGCGCTGCTGGTGCTCGACAACATGCTGCTCGGCGGCCGTGTCGTGGACCCGCAGGACGAGCGGACCCGGACCATCGATGAGCTGAACGGGCGGATCGCCGAAGACGAGCGGGTCGACAGCGCGATGGTGCTCGTCGCCGACGGGCTCACGCTCGTGCGGCGTCGGTAGCGCCAGAAACGCCGCCTACCGCCGACTGCGGCACCGGCCGCCCCAGCAGGTAGCCCTGACCCAGCTCGCACCCGAGCTCGACCAGCGCCTCGCGCTGGTCCTCGCGCTCGATCCCCTCCGCGAGCACCCGCACCCCGAACATCGCGCCGAGCTGCAACAGCATCGAGAGCAGCGCTCGATCGTGAGCCGCCCGGCCCGCGCCGTCTACGAACGGCTTGGCGATCTTGAGGATGTCGACCGGCCGCTCGCGCAGCAGCTCCAGAGCGCCCGGACCGCTCCCGAAGTCGTCGAACGCGATGCGGACGCCCATGGACCGGAGGCCGGAGAGCTCGTCTGAGGACGAAGCCGCGAGCGCCCGCTCGGACAGCTCGAGCACCAGCCGCGCCGGCTCGAGCCCCGTCGCCTCCAGCACGGCTCCCACCACCTCAAGCGAGGGCGCCGACATGTTCACGTGCACGACCGGCACCGCACCCGCCGCCGCGGCGGCACACGCCTGATCCAGCACGGCGCGGTCCACCGCTGCCACCAGCCCGCCCGACTCCGCGGCCGGCATGAACGAGGCCGGTCCCAAAAGCCCCCGGCGCGGGTGGTTCCAGCGGGCCAGAGCCTCCACCGCCACGACCTCTCCGCCGTCCAACGAAATCACCGGCTGGAAGTGCGCGATCAGCTCCGCGCGCTCCACAGCAAGCGCCAGCTCCTCGTGCCCCGTCACGGCCCCAACCCCCGCCGGCTGCATCTCCGGGCACCACACGCGCACCTGGCTCTTGCCCGCCTCCTTGGCGCGGTACATCGCCACGTCCGCCCGGTGCAGGAGCTCGGCCGCGTCCAGCGAGCCGGCCGCCGCGGAGGCGATGCCGACGCTGGAGCGGACCCACAGCGACGCGCCCTCGACCACGACGGACTCCGCCAGCAGATCCAAGATCCGCCCCGCCACGTGCTCGCCGTGATGGTCGTCGACGTCCTCCAGCAGCACGGCGAACTCGTCGCCGCCCATCCGCGCCCCCAGGTCGTCCGGCCGCACCGATGCCTCGATCCGCCCGGCCACCGCCACCAGCAGCGCGTCACCCGCCGCATGCCCCGTGCGGTCGTTGACCGCCTTGAAGTCGTCCAGGTCCAGGAACAGCACCGTCACGGTCCCGGACCCCCGAGCCAGCGAGGCCTCCACCCGCCGGATGAACAGCGTCCGGTTCGCCAGCCCGGTCAGGGGGTCGCTCTGCGCCTGGCGCTCCAGCCGGTCGAACTCCAGCGACAGCCCGGCGTGGTTGGCGAGCGTCTCGAGCAGCCGCAGGTCCTCGTCGGTGAACGACGTGGTCGCCCCCACCCGGTCGCCGAGCACCATCACGCCCTTGAGCTGAGTCTCCCCGTGCACCGGCGCCACCAGCGCCTGCTCGATGCCGCGTTCGGCCAGGTAGCGGCCCAGCTCCGGCGCGCAGCGGTCGCGCTCCACCAGCACCGCGTGCTCGTCCTCCACGGCCGCCCGCAGCGCGGCGGCGGGCCCGTGCGCCATGTCCACCATCGCCTCCTCGCGCCCGTCGCGCCCCAGCGCGGTGCGCAGCGCGCCCACGCCCGGCTCGCCCGGCAGGAGCACGAGCTCGGCCACTCGCACGCGGAAGCTCGTCCGCGTCCGCCGCAGCAGATCCAAGAGCTCGGGCTCCAGGCCGCGCCCCCGCGACAAGGAGCGGGCGACGCCGTACAGGAACTCGAGGCTGCGGTGCTTGGCCCGCTCGGAGACGTAGGCGCGGTAGGCGAGCAGCAGGATCGTGGCGGGCGGGACGAGCAGCCAGCCCGCGCGGACGTCCTCGGCCACGACCGTGGCGACCGACAGCGCCACGCTCGTGTTCGTCAACGCCACGAGCAGGTCGGCCCCGAGCATGCCGGCCAGCCGGCGCGAGGCGATCGAGCCCTCCGACATCCCGATCGCGCAGAACACGAGCACCGCCGCGGTGAACGAAGATGCGAGCACGGCGGCGAAGGCCGCCCCCCACACCGCCGGGCCGATCAGGGCGGGTGCCGGCACCAGCGCGTGCATCACGATCGTAGCCAGCGCGGCGGTCAACCCGAACTGCGCCAGGTTGAACAGCAGCCGCACCGTCCCGTGCCCGCGCGTGAACAGCAGCACGACCGCCGGGCCGGCGACCATGGCGAGCACCAGGTCGGCCGGATCGGCGAGCAGCAGGCCGAGCACGAGCGGGATCTCCGACAGCGTCAGCGAGTGCGCGCTCCCGCGCACGTGCGCGTGGACCACGAACACCTCGGTGGCCGCGAAGCCCGCCGCCAGCGCCCACCACGGGATGCGGACATCGGCCTCGTAGGGCAGCAGGTCGCGCACCACCCCCAGCCACAGCGCGATCGCCGCGAACGCCGTCGCGGCGATCAGCGCGCCGAGGGTGGCGCGAGTCAGCCGTCCGATGCGTCGATCCACGAAGCTCCCGACCAGCGGCGGCCGGCCCAGATCCACTCCGACCACCGGCGACCGGACCAGCGGCGACCGGACCAGCGGCGGCCCGCCCACTCCGCGTTCCCGGCCTCGAGATGGCGGTTCCTGCCGGTCCAGACGAGCGTCGCCGGCCGCCACGTCTGCCGCACGGCCGCGTCGTCGGGCACCGGGAGGGCAAGTGTGCGCCGCAGGTCGACCCGGCCGGCGCCGTCGGCCGCCGGCGGGTCCGGGACGTCCACCGCGCCGGCCCGCAGCATCGCCTTCAGCTGGTCCGGGGTGAGCTCGGGGTGCGCCGAGAGCACCCGCGCGGGTGACCACCGCGGCCGCCTGCGACGTGCCGCTGCCGCGGAAGAACGCGTCGCCCACGCGTGCGGCCGGGAACTCCTCGTCGAGGACCGAACCCGGCACGCGCAGCGACACGATGCGGGTGCCGGGCGCGACCACGTCCGGCGGGCGGTCGTTGCTGCGGCTGGAGAAGGAGGCGACCCGGTCGTCGGCCGGATCGGCCGTCGCGAACGTCTCGCTCGCGCCCGCCGCGATCACGAACGGGTCGGCGGCCGGGATGTCGAGCTTGCGCGCGAAGAGGCCGTTGTTGCCGGCGGCCGCCACCACGGCGATGCCCTCCTGCCACAGCCGCTCCACCGCCCAGGCGAGCACGTCGCGGCGGTAGCCGCCCCGGTCCTCGACGCCGAGCGAGAGGTTGACCACGCGGATGTCCATGCCGTTCGCGCGGCGGTTGCGACGCACCCAGTCGAGCGCGGAGAGCACCTGGATCAGGCTTGTCTCACCCTCGGCGCCGGAGATCATCACGCTCACGAGCCGGGCGCCCGGGGCCACGCCGGAGAAGCCGGTGACGGGATCGCGGCCGGCGATGATGCCGGCCAGGTGCGTCCCGTGGCCGAAGGTGTCGAGCGTCGCCAGGTCGGGGTCGCGCGCCTCGGCGGAGAAGTCCGGCCCGTGCACGACGTTGCCCAGCCCGGCGACCGGCGTCACGCCGGAGTCGACCAGCGCGACGTCGACGCCCGTCCCGTCGACCACCACGCCCCCGAGCCCGCTGCCGCCCGCGATGACCGGGTCGAGCTGCTGGGCACGTGCCGGCGCAGCCCACAGGGCGAGCGCCGCGCAGAGGGCAACCGCAGCCGCTCCCGCGAACCTCGGCCGTCCCCGGCCGTCCCAGCGAATCCCGTAGCGAACCGCACTGTCCCTCCGTGAATTGGCCTGCGAGCGGCCCGCCTGGCCGCTCACAGTCCGTATCGGGAGGCCGCCCCCGCGGGGCGACGGGACATCTGTCCAGATGTCAGCCGAACGCCGGGACCACGCGCTCGGCGACGAGCCTCAGCTGGCCCTGGATGTCCGGCACGTTCGCCACCTTCTCCCCGGAGAAGAACTCCACCAGGTGCGCGTCGGACAGCGCGAGGATCATGTGGTCGACGCCGGCGGGCTCGATGTCGCGCTTGATCTTCTCCACGCACTCCTCCGGCGTGCCGGCCACGCAGAGCTTCTCCGCCAGCTCGGGCCGGAACAGCTCGATCGCCTTCGGCACGTCGCCGGCGCCCAGCGCGTCCACCACCGGCTGGACCTCCGCCAAAGTGATGCCGTGCCGCTCGAGCTGCTCCCGCGGCATCGAGGAGATGTAGAACGCGACGAGGATGCGCGCGGCCTGCTTGGCCGCCGCCGAGTCCTCGGCCACCACGGTCACGACCCACGCGCCGATGTCGAGCTCGTCGATGCTGCGGCCCGAGCTGTCGGCGCCCTTGCGGACGTTCTCGACCACGTAGTCGTACGCCTCGCGCGAGTAGGAGAGCGCGTGGTGCAGGCCGTCCGCGATCTCGCCGGCGGCCACGAACGAGCGCGGGCCCTTCATGCCGCCCATCAGCAGCGGGATCCGCGACTGCACCGGCCGCGCGGCCGTGAACAGCCCGGTGTACTGGAAGAAGTCGCCCTGGAAGTCGATCTTCCCCTCGTCCAGGAACGTGCGCATCACGTGCATCGCTTCCTTCAGGCGCGAGAGCGGCTTGCGGTTCTCCCAGTCGACGTGGTACTGCTGCATCAGCCCGAAGTTGCCGGTGGAGACGACGCACTCCATCCGCCCCCCGGTCAGCTCGTCGAGCGTCGCCAGCTGCTGGGCGATCAGCGTCGGCTCGCGCAGGAAGACGTGCGTGACGTTCGGCCCGAAGCGGATGCGCTCGGTCTTGTCGGCCGCCGCGGCGAACAGCACCCACAGGTCCTTGTGCCACGTCTCGTCGACCGAGTAGCAGGCGTGGAATCCCAGCTCGTCCGCGGTCTTGATCATCTCGATCGAGTCCGCGAGGGGATAGTCGGGGAGCATGCAGTAGCTGAACCTCATACGTCCTCCTCCGGCATCGTCTCGGACCCCAGCCCCGTGGAGAGGACCTCGTCCGCGAAGTGGTCGTGCATCCAGTCCAGGTGGGCCCAGCGGGCGTCGACGATCCGCCTCGTGTCCCACGCCGGCAGGTCCTGCTGGCGGAACACGGTCATCTTCGCGGGGTCCACCTCGTAGACGTTGTCGAAGCGCATCACCACGTCGTCGTCGATCCGGCGCGGCTCCGGCGGCTGCTGCTCGCCCAGGCGGAAGATGCTCATTCGTAGGCCTCGTCCATCGACTGCTTGCCGGGGTTCATCACGTTGTTGGGGTCGAGCGCGCGCTTGATGCGCTTGACCACCTCCCACGAGGAGCCCATCTCCGCCGGCACCAGCTCGGCGTCGCCCTCGCGGGTGGCGCCATGACAGGCGGTGATCGAGCCGCCGTACTTCAGCGACACCTCGGAGATCTCGCGCTTGCAGCGCACCCACGCGGCCCAGTTCTCGTCGTCCAGCCGCTGCTCCCAGATCCCGACGTCGATCTCCACCAGGTAGTCCGCCCACGGCTTATACGCGCCGTTGGTGTACGCGAACATCCCCCAGTCGTCGAAGATCCCGTACTCGCGGATGTAGCGGTCGACGATCGCGTGCCACTCCTCGCGCACCTGCGGGAGCACGGAGTAGTTGAGCGCGGCGTCCTCGCAGTGCCAGGACATGGGAACGGCCTGGCCGTCGAGCGTGCGGCCGTGCAGCGGCGTGGCGTAGCGGTCGTGGCGCGACGCCCAGTCGCCCTGCGAGATCTCGTCGCCGAGGAACCTGCCGCCCTCGGAGCGCCCCAACTCCATGATCAGCCGAGACGCCGGCTCGACCTCCGCGCGGCGCCCGTACATCGCCACCGCGATCACCGAGCGCACGTCCTCGGGCTGCGGGATGTACGCCTCGTCGTCGCGGCGCAGGTAGCGCAGCTTCCACTCGTCGAACAGCACCACGCCGGCCAGCGTGGCCAGGCCGGAGCGCGTGAGCGCGCCGGTCGTCCGCCACGCCTTCATGTAGTCGTCGAAGGCGAAGAACGCGGCGAACTCGGTCTCCGGCCGCGGCACCAGCTCGAGCGTCGCCTCCGTGCAGATGCCCAGCGTGCCCTGGTGGCCGGTGAACAGGTGCTTGAGCGTGAGGCCGGTGGAGGACTTGCGCAGCTTGCGCCCGCCGCCCTCGGCGATCTCCACGATCTCGCCGGTGGGGAGCACGACCTCCATCGAGATCACCAGGTCGCGCGTGTGGCCGAAGCGCGAGCCGAGCAGCGACCAGCCGCCGGTGCCGATCCGCCCGCCGACCAGCGAGCACGGGTACGACGCCGGGTCGTCGGGATAGAAGACGCCGTGCGGGCGCAGCTGCTCGTTGAGCTTGAGCATGTTGATGCCGGGCCCGACGGTGACGGTGCGGTCCACGAGGTCGATCTCGTGGATGCGGTTCATCAGCTTCACGTCGACGCAGATGCCGCCGCGCAACGGCACGGCGCCGTCGGAGAGCCCGGTCCCGCCCGCGCGCGGCACGACCGGGATCCGCCGCCGGTTGGCGAGCTTGACGATCTCCGAGACCTCCTGGGCGGAGGTCGGGAGCACCGCCACGTCCGGCATGTGCTCGGCCCACCGGTGGACCGGGAACGGCGCCGGGACGCGCGTGCGGTTCACGCGCGAGGAGATGTTCGGCAGCACGCGATCGTCGTCGCCGACGATCGCGCGCAGCTCGTCGACCACCGAGTCGTCGATCGCGATCGTGCTCATGCCGGCACCGTGATGCCCGCCGACACGGCGAGCAGCTCGAACAGGTCCATCACCTCGAGCGTCCCGACGTCGGTCAGCGGACGCTCGGACCATGGGCAGGCGCTGATCAGCGCGTCGACCTCCAGCTCGGCCGCGCGGTCCACCCGCCGGCGGGCGATCTCCGCCGTGATGTCCGGCTTCGCCACCGGCAGCCCGCCGCCGCCGCCCGAGCAGTACGACCACTGTGTGACGTGGTCGACGTCCTTGAACTCGAGCCCGGGAATGGCGCGCAGCAGCTCGCGCGGCGCCTCGTGCACGCCCTTGCGCTTGTTGAGCCGGCACGGGTCGTGGTAGGTGACCGTGCGCTCGACCGGGTGCTCGAGCGCGATCCGCCCCTCCCGCACCAGCTCGGCGACCAGCTCGACGCCGAGGACGATCTCGAACTCGTAGTCGTCGCCGAAGTAGCGCGGATAGTCCTCGGTGAAGGCGATGAAGTCGTGCGGGTCGGGGGCGATGATGCGGCGCGCGCCGACCGCGCGCCAGTCGGCGACGTTGTGCTCCGCGTGCTTGAGCGCGAGGTCCTCGTAGCCCATCTCCGCCGCCGGCCCGCCGCAGCACCACTGCTCGCGCATGAGGCCGAACTGCACGCCGGCGCGCTGGAGCAGCTGCGCGAACGCGCGCGTGTAGGAGGTGCGGTAGAAGGCCGCCTCGCAGTCGACGAACAGGATCGTCTCGCCGCCGACGGGGATGTCGAGGCCCTCCGCCCAGTCCGCCACGTGCTCCTGGGAGACCGGCACGTCGCCCAGCACCGGCTCGTTGTGGTCGACCGCCAGGCGCTCGTTCCACGCCTTGTAGCCGGGGCGCTCATTGCCGGTGGCCACCATCAGCGCGCGCATCGCCTTCACGACGTCGACGGTGCGCGTGCGGTGGCGGTAGAAGTCGCCGGTGAACAGCGTGTTGGGGCAGCGCAGCTCGCACGCGCCGCATTGCGTGCAGTGGACGTAGTCGTCGGCCACGTCGGCGACGTCGACGAGGCCCTGCTCCATCGCGACGATGTTCGCGTGGAACGCCGTCGGCGTGTGGTTCTCGTTGCGGGTGACCTGCATCACCGGGCACACCTCGCGACAGAACTTGTGCCCGGACGAGAAGCACCCGTAGGCATTGTCGCGCCAGCGCTCGACGAACTCGCGCTCGTTGGTCATGCGCCTCCTTTCACGGCGTCCCCGGCGGCGGCCGCGCTCTTCTCCCACGGCCGCGCGGCGAGCTGGGCGGCGTCGTCGTCCTGCGCGATCCGTTGCTCCGTCGCGGTCACTCTCTACCTCCCCAGGTAGGTCGCCGTGCGAACGTATCACGCGCCACGAGCTTGGCGGTAGTCTCCGCGGTGGCACATCGCGACCCGGGAGGATTGGCCATGACTGAGGGATCCGCGCCCACCGCCGAGACCCACGGCATCACCGCCGTGACGGCGTTCCTCGACGCGGAGGGGGTCGCGTACGAGGTCGTCGAGCACCGGCCGACGTTCAGCGCCGCCGCGGAGGCGCGAGCGTCCGGGACCGAGCCGCGCGAGGCGGCCAAGACGCTGGTGCTGCACGACCGCGGGGGCTACCGGCTGGCGGTCATCCCGGCCCTCCGCCGGCTCGACCTGCACCGGGTGCGCGAGCTGCTGGGCGGCACGAGCCACCTCCGGCTGGCGACCGAGGAGGAGCTCGAGCGCGACTTCCCGATGTTCGAGGTCGGCGCGATGCCGCCGCTCGGGCCGATGGTGCCCGTGCCCGAGATCATCGACGTGCACCTGCTCTACCACGAGCGCATCCTGTGCGCGGGCGGCGACCACCGCCACTCGCTGCGGATGGACCCGCGCGACCTGCTGCGCCTGTGCGAGCCGCGGGTCGCGGCGCTGTGCGAGCCCCCGGAGGGCCGCAGCCGCTTCCGGGACATGCCGTACGTCTGAGCGGCGGACAGAATCGGGCGTTGACAGAAGCGCGCGGGTGCGCTTAGCGTCCGCGTGGTGTTCGGATCACCGGATCACTGACACATGTGGGTGCTCGGCGTCAACTGCCCGCCGGCCGGCTGGCACGACCCCGCCGCGTGCCTCGTGGACGGCGACGGGACCGTCGTGGCCTTCTCGGAGGAGGAGCGGTTCATCCGCCGGCGGCATGCGATCGAGTGCCCGCCGGCGCAGGCGGCCGCGTACTGCCTCGACGTCGCCGGCATCGAGCCGGAGGACGTCGACGTCGTCGCGCTCGGGTGGGACATCCCGGCGCTGCACCCGGGTCGCTTCCCCGACGATGCCGCGCTGCTGCGCCACGCGCTGGGAGCCGACTGGGAGTGGGCCGGCGCGGAGATCGTCCCGGTCCGCCATCACCTCGCGCACGCGCGCTGCGCCTTCCACGCCTCCGGCCACGAGGCGGCGGCCGTGCTGGTCGTGGACGGGACCGGCGAGCAGGAGGCGACGACGATCTGGAGCTGCCGCGCCGGCGAGCCGCCGTCGCTGCGGCGGACCTGGTCGACGGGCAAGTCGCTGGGCTGTGCGTACGACGCGGCGTCGGAGTGGCTCGGCTTCTCGATGCATCAGGCGGGGAAGACCATGGGCCTCGCGGCGTATGGGCGCGCCGCGGAGATCGACGTCCCGTCGCTCGTCCGGTTCCAGGACGGCGACTTCGTGCTGCACGTCGGCGATCCGGAGCCCGGCGTCCCGCGCAACCAGGTCGAGGTCGCCAACCAGTACAACCGGATGGTGTCCGGCTGGACACGCGCGTTCGCGGACATCGCCGGCGCCAGGAAGCCGCGAGAGCCGGCGGAGCGGCTCCAGCTCGATCCGGCCGCGGTGCGGGTCGCCCGCAGCGCACAGGCGCTGATCGAGGACGTGCTCCCCTGGCTGGCGCGCGAGGCCCGCTCGCTCACCGGGATCGCCGAGCTCTGCCTCGCGGGCGGCGTCGCGCTCAACTGCGCGGCCAACGGGCGGCTCGAGCCGCCGGTCTACGTCCCTCCCGTCCCGCACGACGCCGGCGTGGCGCTCGGCGCCGCGTGGCATGTCAGCCCGCCGCGCGGAGCAGGGGCGCCGCTGAGCCCCTACCTCGGCGCGGCGCCGGGGCCGGCGCCCCACCTCGACGGCGCCGCGCCGTTCGATCCGGACCGGGTCGCGCAGCTGCTACTCGACGGCCGGATCGGCGCGCTGGTCGAGGGCCGGGCCGAGATCGGCCCGCGCGCGCTGTGCCATCGGTCGATCCTCGCGGCCCCGCGGCCACGCAGCCTGGCCGCGCGCCTCAACGGCGTCAAGCACCGGGAGCCGTGGCGCCCGTTCGGACCGGTGGCGCCGCCGTCGATGGCCGGCGTCCTGTGGGAGCACCAGCCGGCGCTGCACCGGTACATGCTGGGCGCTGCGGAGGTCACGCCGGAGGGCGACGGCGCGGCGCCGGCGGTCGTCCACGTCGACGGCACCACCCGCCCGCAGATCGTCGAC